>NZ_ONTA01000097.1:0-15498 GCF_900320625.1 Megasphaera sp. DJF_B143 | reverse complement strand
CTTCAAACGTTGCAGAACGGACAATACGGCAGGCTGCATGGATGCCGCCTATGGTACACGCATCAAATAACATGAAAATCTCTCCTTATGTATTCTATAATAATCAATTATATGGAACAATTGTTGCCATATAATTATTCATTATAAACTAAAATAAGAAACGTGGCTAGACATATCCTGACCGGCTCTTTTGAAATATGTACGCTTTTTCGGTTAATATGATAGGAATTTTAATTAAATTCGTGTATAATATACACGTACGTTAGAAAACGGGAACTGGTATACCGTATCCTGTTTTCTTAATCTCTAATTCACGAAGGGATGTTGAAGCAATGGCAACAGCAATGGTATTAGGCACCCAGTGGGGTGATGAAGGTAAAGGTAAGATTGTTGATTATCTGGCACAGAAAGCCGATGTAGTTATCCGCTCCCAGGGCGGGAATAACGCCGGCCATACTGTCGTGGTAGATGACAAGGCCTTTGCGCTGCGCCTCCTGCCATCAGGGATCCTGTTCTCTGATAAGACGTGCATCATCGGCAGTGGCGTCGTAGTAAACCCGGAAGTCCTTCTCCAGGAACTGGATGGCATGAAAGAAAAAGGCGTCACAATCAGCAAACTGGAAATTTCCACGCGGGCTCATGTGATTATGCCATATCATATCCGCATCGATGAAGAAGATGAAAAACTCAAAGGGGATGCCAAGATCGGTACGACGAAAAATGGCATCGGTCCCTGTTATGCCGATAAAATCAATCGTGTCGGTATCCGTATTGGCGATTTGATGGATAAGGATATTTTTGCAAAAAAACTGCGGGTCAATCTGAAATTAAAGAACCGCCTGTTTGAAACCTATTATGGCTGCCAGGGTTTTGACTTCGACACGATATATCAGGAATACCTTGGGTATGCCGACCGCATCCGTCCCTATGTAAAAGATACAAACTATTCTGCCAACGTATATATCAACGAAGGCAGAAAGGTACTGTTTGAAGGTGCCCAGGCGACCATGCTCGACATCGATCATGGTACCTATCCGTTCTGCACCAGTTCCAACCCGACAGCCGGCGGTGCCTGCACCGGTTCCGGTGTCGGCCCGCGCCGCATGGAAAACATCGTAGGCGTCGTCAAAGCTTATACGACCCGTGTCGGTGCCGGTCCGTTCCCGGCGGAACAGAATAATGAAATTGGGGAATATCTGCGCAATACGGGCCATGAATTTGGCACTGTTACGGGCCGTCCGCGCCGTTGCGGCTGGCTGGATACGGCTGTCGTCAAATATGCGGCTATGCTGAACAGCCTGGATTATCTGGCTATTACCCGCCTGGATATCCTCGATGACCTTGACACGATAAAGATTTGCACTGGTTACCGGTACAATGGCCAGCTCCTGCCGGAATACCCGGCCAGTCTGGAAGTACTGGAACAGGTCGAACCGGTATATGAAGAAATGCCGGGCTGGAAGACAGATATTTCTGCCTGCAAGACCTATGATGAACTGCCGGAAGCAGCTCGTAAGTATGTAGAACGCATCAGTGAACTCGTCGGCGTACCCCTGGGTATTGTCTCGGTCGGTCCGAACCGCAGCCAGACGATTATCCTTCAGCCGATTTTCTAATGCTATTTTGGGTTTTCACCATAACGATATACGAAAAGCGGGCCCTGTTCACGGGGCCTGCTTTTCGTATATGAGCAGAAAAAAGAGATTGCCATTGAAGACAATCTCTTTCTGAGCTTTCCGTTATTAGTTTTCAGATGTATGATGTACCTAGAATCATTCATGGCAGTTGTGGGAGCAGCTGGCACAACCGGACGGGCTGCAGCCTCCTTCTCCCCCGACGTGGTTCATGCCGACGATAGCCGTGACGGCTTTACGCGGTACGAGCATATTGGTCGGCGTAACGGAAATGCCAATCTGGGCGGCCTGCAGGGCCTGTACCAGCGTGACTTCCTGTTTCTGGGGCGTGTCGCTGTGGCCCGGCGTGATGCGCCAGAGAATCTTGTAGCCTTCCGGTGCGCCGAGGGTGTCGATATAGCCGCATAACTGTCCTACCATCTGTTCTGTTGCGATAGAAATGGCGGAATCCATGAGGATGCCTTTGGTGAAGTCTTTCTGCATGAATAATTCATCACAGGCATCTTCTACTTCTTTCCCGAGAGTGACGGCCATGATGATGGCGACTTCCGTATTTTCCAGATAATTGCGGACCGTTTCCCCTTCGATGACAAATGGATCATTGCATAAAAAGGTGTGTGTATCTTTATCATAAAAGAACTGATAAAATACACTGACCGGCTGGGCCAGGCGGACGACGGTCTGGCAGACTTCTTCTGCCATTTCCGGCGTTGCATCGTCAACGGCGCGCTGTCCTGCCAGGGTGAGTACATTATTGGTATCGATGTGTTTCAGATTTCCTTTATAAACAGGCATAGGGTATCCTCTTTTCCCGGACTATCGGCGATAATCCTGACTTTTTGTTCCATTATAGCAAGTTTTTCTTATAGTGGCTAGTAAAAGTGTGGAAAGGCCGGAACGACCGTTCTGATGAGCATGAAATATTTGCTAAAATAATCGTAGCAAGGTATACTAATATATAGACTTAAATTTGGAAATGAGGTGACTGCGTTGGCTCATATTATTGCCGTGACGAACCAGAAAGGCGGCGTGGGCAAGACGACGACCAGCATTAATCTGAGCGCCTGTCTGGCAGACTGCGGCAAGCGTACATTATTGGTGGATCTGGACCCCCAGGGCAATGCGACGAGCGGTCTGGGTATCGATAAAGAAAGCCTTTCCGGCAATTTATATGACTGCCTGATTGATGGCGTACCGATGGAACAGGTATTGCAGAAGACGGCAGTGAAAAAGTTGTCTGTCATTCCGGCGACGATGGATGTAGCCGGGGCAGCCGTAGAACTGGTCAATATGGATAAACGGGAACAGGTATTGAAGCAGGCGCTGTCAGATTGTCTGGAAGCGGCGAAAAAGCCCTATGACTTTGTTCTCATCGATTGTCCCCCCTCACTGGGGCTTCTGACCATCAATGCTCTGGTGGCATCGGACCAGGTACTGATTCCAGTGCAATGTGAGTTTTATGCACTGGAAGGTCTGGCCCAGCTGATGCAGACCGTCGAGATGGTACGGGATAATATGAACAGCAGCCTGCGCCTGCTGGGACTGCTGCTCACTATGTTTGACGGCCGTACGAACCTGTCTCTGCAGGTTGCCGAAGAAGTAAAAAAATACTTCAGCGGACAGGTGTTCCGCACGATTATCCCGCGCAATGTACGGTTGGGAGAAGCTCCGAGTCATGGGGAGCCTATCACCGTGTACGACCCTCATTCCCGCGGTGCGGAAGTGTATCGAAAATTAGCCAGAGAGGTGATTCGCCGTGTCGGTTAGGAAAAAGGGACTTGGCAGTAATGCCATCCTGGGAAGCCGGCTTCAGGCACTGGGATTAAAAGAAAAAAAAATAGATGAAATAGATAAGGCTGCTTCTGGTGACGGAACGATGCCGGCGGAACTGGATATTTCGGCCATTGTGCCCAATCCTCATCAGGCGCGGCGTGAGTTTGACAGCGTGGCATTGGAAGAATTGTCCTCCTCTATCCGCCAGTATGGGCTGATCCAGCCGCTGGTCGTACAGAAGAAGCCTGATGGCACGTACGAACTGGTGGCGGGAGAACGGCGCCTGCGGGCTGCGAAACTGGCCGGCCTGAAAACGATTCCTGCTCTGGTACGGGAGTATACACCCGATGCGGCTGCCGAAGTGTCACTCATTGAAAACCTGCAGCGGGAAAATCTGAATGTCATGGAAGAAGCAGCGGCATATGACATGCTGATCCATACGTTCGGACTGACGCAGGAAGAGGCAGCACAGAAAGTGGGCAAGAGCCGTCCCCACGTAGCCAATATGATACGCCTTTTGAAACTGCCTGACGAAATATGCCAGTTCCTCCGCGATGGGACACTGTCTATGGGACAGGCCCGCCCCCTGCTTCAGCTTGCCGATGAAGATCAGCAGCTGGCGGCAGCCGGACAGATTATCCGCCAGGGATTATCAGCACGGCAGTGTGAAGCCCTCGTGGCCCGTATGCTGCAGGGTGGCACGGACAAGGGACCGAAAGAACCCGATGCCTATCTGGAAGCCATGCAGGACCGAATTAAAATGCATCTGGGGACTAATGTTTCTATTCATTTCAACCGGAAGAGGCAAAAGGGGAAAATCGAAATCTCCGTAGCGTCGGAAGCCGAATTTGAACGGCTTCTGGCTCTTTTGACAGAAGAAAAGACGGGAGACGGCACGGAAACGCCATCTTCTTTTACAGTTTAGAAAAAAATCCTGGAAAGCGGTTGTTTTTTAGAGTTCTTTTGTGTAATATAAGATACAGACTTTTTTTGTAATACTGCAGGAGGAAAGACATGTTTTATGGATTAGACTGGCAGCTTATTTATCTGGCTGCCGCCGGCGCTGTGGGAGTGCTGTTGCTGCTGCTGATCATCTACATTGGCATACTGACCCACCGCATGGGCAAACTCAAAGAAAAATATGAGTTTTTTATGCAGGATGAAACGGGCAAAAGTGTAGAAGCCAAGCTGCATGAAGATGTTGCCCGGCTGCACGATTTGCAGGATTCACTGGAACTCATCCACAAGACCCAGAAAGATATCATGGCCGTGCAGAACCACTGTTTCCGCAAAATCGGCTTTGTCAAATACAATGCCTTTGACAATATTGGCAACAATCTGAGTTTTGCCTTTACGGTGCTCGACGGCAAGAACGACGGTTTCTGTCTTTCCAGTGTTTACGGTCGTAACGAATCCCGCATTTTCGCCAAGCCGATCGTCGATGGCAAGTGCCTGTATGGCATGAGTGAAGAAGAAAAAGAAAGTCTGGATAACGCCCTGCAGTATACGGGTACGCTGGATACGGTACAAAAGGATTAAAGAGGGGACTATATTTGAATTTTCAGGATTTTCTTGCGCGTTTGAAACAACGTGCTGCTGGTATGGCCGGCCATGCTTCCTGCCTCAGGCGTACAGAGCCGCTGGTCATCACACCGGGACAGTATAAAAAGATACTGGCAGCGGTCATCGCAGGCGTTGTCGTCATTGCTGCCGGACTGTGCATCGGTATATATGAATTTATTTCGCTGCAGCACATGAAGGAACAGAACGCGCTTCACGAACAACAGCTGGAACTGATGCGGGAAAAAACGGCATCGCTCCAGGAAAAAATGGATAAGATGGATGCCCTCGACCAGGAGCTGCGGCAGATGGTCAAGGGGGCAGGTACGGGTGACAGCCCAAAAGGTGAAGGTGGCGTAGCAGGACAGCAGAAGAAATCACCGGACGTTTCTCATGCTGACTACAACGACCTGCTCCATGCCACCTCCCGGCTGGAAACCAAAACAAATGCCCGCATCATCAGTTTCATTACGCTTAAGACCGTGCTCAGTGATACGGCCGGTCAGCAGGTCCGGGAGATGCAGCAGATTTCCAAGAAATACCAGGCTTCGAATTATCCGTCTATCTGGCCGGTCAACGGTACGATTACGTCGAACTTCGGCTACCGGGGCAATCCCATTGGCGGTGGTACCGGCTATCATGAAGGACTGGATATTGCCGTCGATTACGGGACACCTGTACGGGCTACGGCTTCGGGAAAAGTCACCATGGCCGGATGGGTCGATGGCTATGGCAATCTCGTAGAAATCGACCACGGCGGCGGATTCGTTACCCGCTACGGCCACAATTCGATGCTTCTGGTCGTCGTAGGCCAGGAAGTCAGGACGGGCGATATCGTCGCTCTGGCAGGCAGTACGGGACGCAGTACGGGGCCGCATTGCCACTATGAAGTACGAGTCAACGGCACTCCGACGGATCCGTTGCTGTTTTTACCATAATTCATCATAGGAAGATAAAACAGGGGGGAACGGATGGACGGGACCGCCCTGTTTTTTTATGAAAAGGAGACACATGCTATGAAACGTATCAGCACCCTGCTGGCGGCAGGCCTATGCCTGCTGTCCCTGGCTTTCCTGGCCTCAGGATGCAGCAAACAGGCACCACAGGCCGTTCAGCGCCAAGAAGTGCTGATTGGCACCAATCTCTCCCTCACCGGCCCTGGCGAGGCATACTGCCGTTCAACAAAACAGGGGGTAGAGCTGGCCAGGGATATACTGAATGAGCAGGGCGGACTTCTGGGTAAGGAGGTCAATCTGGTCACGGTCGATAATCATGGCAAGGCTGATGATGCAGCTATGGCGGTGCAGCAGTTATCGACACGCCACGTCAGTGCCATTATCGGTCCCAACATGACAGCCTGTGCGGCGGCAGTCATGCAGCCAGCGGAAGCGCTGCGCATTCCCGTAGTCAGTCCGGCCTGTACTGATCCGGATATTACCGTCGATGCCAAATCGCGGCAGGTATACCAGTATATGTTCCGGGCCACGTTCATCGATCCTTATCAGGCCCGGGCTATGGGCGAATATGCCATGGAAAATCTTCACGTGACCCGGTCGGCTGTCCTATACAACGGAGAGAGCTCTTATTCTAAAGGGCTGGCTGAGTTTTACCGCAGTACCATAGAAGCCCGTGGCGGTACCGTTACGGCATTTGTCGATCTGGCTGATTATGACGGCAATCTGGCGGCGGCACTCGACGCCGTGCGGCAGGATCCGGGCCAGGCCGTGTATGTACCGCTCTATGATAAAAAGGCGCGGGAAGTGATTGTCCTCGCCCGTTCATCCGGTATGACGACTCCCCTTTTGGGGGCTGATGGCTGGAACGGTCCGGCTCTTGCCAAAAACGTGGATCCGGCATACCTGACAAATCTGGTATATACCGACCATTATGCCAATGATGTCCACGAAAAAACGGCAGAAACCTTTGCTGAACGGTATTATGAAAAATACGGAGAATGGCCGGACAGCTATGCGGCGCTGGGCTACGATTCTCTCATGATGATTGCCGAAGCCATCCGCCGCGGTAATTCCGACAAACCGCAGCAGATAGCCCAGGAACTGGCTAAAACGATTGATTTTACGGGAGCGACGGGACACATCATCCTTGACTCCAATCACGATGCCATCAAAGCCGTATTCATCCTCACCTTCTGGGAAGGGGAACCGGCCCTTCTGGAAAAGCAGCCGGCGGTCAATATACAATAGCTGAAAGGCATAGGGCTCATGTAAAATTGCCATACAGATATTCTCAAAAAAATATTTACAAATGAGAATTAGGATGATACTATATGCGTAAAGAACAGACTGCACAAGCGGTCGGGCGCAAGCAGCAGGCAGGACCTGCGGGACTACATATAAGTAAGGATATGCGGTTCCGCAGGTCCTGTCTGATTATTTTCATAGACAAAGGAAGTTTTAATTATGACGACAGATGAAATAACACTCAAACGCCGTACGGCTTGTCTTTCCGTACTCAGCAATACTCTTCTGGTAATAGGTAAATTATCCATTGGAATCCTGACTGGCACAGTCAGTCTGATATCCGAAGCCATCCACTCCGGTGTCGATCTCCTCGCGGCTGCCATTGCCTGCCTGGCCGTGCGCAAATCCTGCCTGCCGCCAGATCAGGATCACGACTATGGCCACGGTAAAGTGGAAAATGTCTCAGCCGCCTTTGAATCCCTGCTGATTATCGTGGCGGCTCTGAGTATCCTCTACGAAGCGGTGGGCAAATTTTTCCATCCCCAGGTGCCGGAATCACTGAATCTGGCTATTGTCATCATGCTGGCATCCAGCCTGATCAATGCCATCGTGTCTGCCCGGTTGTATTATGTCGGGGAAAAGACCGGCTCGGAAGCACTGAAGGCCGATGGCATGCATCTGCGGGCTGATGTTTGGACGTCAGCTGCCGTCATGGCCGGTATCTTTCTCATGAAAGTCACGGGCTGGGCTATCCTGGATCCGCTCATCGCCTGCCTCGTCGCTTTGGGGATTCTCCGCGTCGGATACAAGATGTGCCGCCGCAGTTATGACGATTTGACAGACGCGTCGCTCAGTGATGACGAAGAATCGAAAATCGGCCATATCATCATGGAAACTCCGGGAGTCAAAGGATATCATCATTTGCGTACCCGCATTTCCGGATCGGAAACCATTATGGATTTTCATCTGGAACTGGACCGCACACTTCCCCTGTCCCAGGCTCATGCTATTTCCGATAAGGTAGAATCGGCATTGCAAAAAAAATACGGGCCCTGTGATCCTATGATTCACCTGGACCCGAGATAACCGGATATATTCAGATGTTGCAGTACGGAGCGTATCGTACCAGTTCCTGCCGCCAGACTTTCCAGTCGGGCATGAAGCGGTTCATCCAGCCATAAAAACGGGATGAATGATTGCATTCCAGGAAGTGGCATAATTCATGAAGGACGACCTGGTCGATACAGCCATCGGGCATGACCGCCAGATAGGTGTTAAGACTGATCCGCTTTCTGGCCGGCGTACAGGAACCCCAGCGGGAGCGCATCCGCCGCAGGGTGACCGTGGGAAGGGGAACTCCGTATGGCTGGAGCCGGGGATAGATACGGGCTATACTGGCAGCAAATAAAGTACCTGCCTGCTGGCGCAGGTATTGGTGATAGAGATGGGCCCGTTGGCTCTCTTCATCGCCATGAGACGTTTCCATGTACAGGATGTCTCCTTTTTCATATACCTTTCCAGCAGGGCCGGGGACGACGCGGAGTGTCAGCGGACGGCCATGAATATACAGGACATCGCCGGTATTCAGTCTGAATACCGGCTTTTTTTCTATCTGGGAAAGCGTTTTTACGATGAACGGTGTTTCCCGGAGCAGAAAGGCATCAATCCGGTCTTTGGAGACAAATGAAGGGGCCGATACATGGATGGATCCATCGCGGCGGATGCGGAGATTGATGTTTTTGACAGCTTTCCGGGTCAGTTCATAAGAAAAAGAAAGAGTGCCGTTTTGGAAATGGCATTGGGCAGAACGTGGCATAATGACTCCTTTTGGCAGGTCCGGTATAGAGATGATGTCCGCCCTGCGCTTTTCATACTTCCTCTACTTTATACTGAAATACTCCGTTTGTCCATAGGAGGATAGGTTGCTTTTAACCGTCAGGTGTGGTATGTTGAACGTGATGCCGCGTTATGCGGCTGCTTCTTCTGTAGAAAGGTATGTACATTATGTTAGACTTTACGGCAATTGATTTTGAAACAGCCAATAAATATGCCAATAGTGCCTGCTCGCTGGCGGCGGTTACCATGCATGACGGACAGTGCGTCCGCGAAGGATACACGCTCATTCGTCCGCCCTTTATGGTATTTTCCCCTGATAATGTTCGCATCCACGGCATTACTCCCGACCAGGTGGCACACAAACCTCAGTTTGACCGGCTTTGGCCGTCCGTGCGGCTTCATCTGGAAGGACGCATCCTGGTCGCACACTACGCCGTCTTTGATACGCGGGTCCTGCGCAGTCTTCTCAAAACGTATCACCTGGAAAAGCCACAGGCCTCCTATGCCTGCACCGTCGAAATTTCACGCCGCGTCTGGCCGGATCTGCCCAACCACAAGCTGGATACGGTAGCGAACTTCCTGGGATATACCTTCCACCATCATCAGGCGCTGGATGATGCCCGGGCCTGTGCCCTCATCGTCGTCAAGGCAGCCGAAGCCGTTGGAGCTTCGTCTATGGAAGAACTGCTCGATGCGACGCACCTCAAATTGAAAATACTATAGTGGTGAAACGAAGAGTAATTAATTGGTACGATACCCATCGGTTGTATTAAAAGCTTTAGAATAAATATATTGACTAGTCAATTAAAAAGCGCTATGATATACAATGCTGATTAAATTGACTAGTCAATATAGAGGAGAGGTTGAATTGATGAAAGAAACATTATGGACTCGTGATTTTGTTGCCTTGGTTCTGGCCAACGGCTTTTTATTTGCTGGTTTTCATTTTCTCTTGCCGACGATTACTCTGTATGCAGCCAGTTTAGGGGCGACGGGTGGGGAAATCGGTCTCATTGGTGGCATCTTTGGCTATTCGGCCATCTGCATACGCTTGTTTACCGATGCGGGCGTCCACCATTTAGGAAAAAAGAAATGTCTTTACCTGGGGCTGGCTCTTTCTATTTTAGCGACGGTGTCGTATTATATGTTTAGCAGTATCCACGCCATCGTTGCGGCACGCATCCTTCACGGATTCGGCTTTGGCATGAGCACGACTTTTGCTGCTGCTATCGTCGCCGATATCATCCCGGCCAGCCGCCGCGGCGAAGGAATTGGCTATTTTGGATTGGGAAGTACGGTCATGATGGCACTGGCACCAGCGGTCGGTTTATTTTTACTCAGCGAAATCGGCCCGTCGGCACTGTTTTTTTCGTCTGCTGCCGTTTCTTTTCTGGCTGTTCTGACTGCTGGGTTCTGCCATGCAGGCAGGAAGATACGTCGTGTAGAAGTGATAGAAAAGACATCGTTACGTGATTGCATTTGTGAAACGGGTACGGGCCTTCCTTCTGTTTTGACGATTTTATTTGGAGCCGCCTATGGCAGTGTCAATACGTATATTGCTATGATGGCTGCTGAAGCACATATTGGAAATGCTGGCCTGTTCTTCATTGTGGGGACGCTGTTTGTCTTTATTTCCCGTCCTTTTGGCGGTCGCCTCCTCGACTCCAAGGGAGCCTTCGCCGTCATCGTGCCGGGATCTGTCTCATATTTGATTGGCTTATTGCTCATCATGGCAGCTCACTCGCTGACGGTCTTATTGGCTGCATCTGTCTTTTATGGCTTAGGTGCCGGCCTGCTGCTTCCGGCCCTGCTGACGTGGATTTTGAATATGGTCCGCCCGGAACGGCGCAGTTCCGCCAGTGCGACTTTTTATAATATGCTGGATATTGGTACCAGTACAGGCATCCTCGTCCTGGGTGTCGTTGCCGGGATGGTGGGCTATCGCAACATGTACTGGAGCGTAACGGCTCTCATGATCTGCTTTTCCGTCTTGTTCATGTTCTGCCATTACCGTTATGGTAATGATTGCATAGCCAGTCCCAAAGCGGTGAAAAGACCTGTTGCCGATATCCATAAAGATTGAGAGGTATCATGATGGATGTACGAGACCGGCAAGATGACGAACTGGTACGGCAATTATTCTGCACGACCCGGATTTTTTCCCGGACCTTAAATGGCTGTGTAGCTCCTCTGGGGCTGCATAGTTCGGAATGGATGGTCCTGAACCTTGTCTACTTGAACGGAGGTATTGCCCAGGCCGATTTAATCCGCTATTTTAAGGTGGAAGCGGCAGCGATTACGCGCACGTTGAGCCGCTTGGGAAAGAAAGGACTGATATGCCGGCACCCCCGGGAAAAGGGACGGGGTAAGTATATCGAATTGACAGACGCAGGCAGGGATTTGTTCGTCCAGGCGGAACCCTTTGTGATAGCGCACCGGAGACAGGCGTTGCAAGGACTGTCTCCAGAGGAACGAAAACTATTATTGACTTTGTGTGCAAAAGTACAAGCGGCTTTAGACGAAGTATAGTATATATTTTTAGCATATAGGTAGTACATCTATACTGATTTTCCATAGATAGCTTACAAATTGCCCGACGCATGCTTATAATAAAATCAGATATTGCCTATGATGAAAGGGGATTTTTATGATGAAGATTGTCTTATTGGAATCGTTAGGTATCAGTCAGGAATTACTTGATTCGTATGTAAAACCTCTGAAAGAAAAAGGCTATGAATTCGCCGCGTATGAACGCAATGATGACCCGGCCGTCCAGATCGAAGAAGCAAAGGATGCCGATATCCTCATCATCGCCAATATGCCTTTGAAGGCAGAAGTCATCAACGCCTGTCCGAAATTGAAATATATTGACGTGGCCTTTACGGGTGTCGATCATGTTGCTCTCGATGCTGCCAAAGCAAAGGGCATTAAGGTCAGCAATGCATCCGGCTATTCGACTGTTGCCGTAGCCGAATTGACCATTGCCATGATGCTCGATCTGCTCCGCCGCGTACCTCAGGTCGATGCAGCCTGCCGTGCTGGCGGTACGAAAGCCGGTCTCGTCGGCAATGAATTGGAAGGTAAGACAGTCGCTCTTGTCGGTACTGGTCATATCGGCCATCGCGTCGCCGAACTGGTCCATGCTTTTGGTGCCAAAGTTATCGCCTATAACGGATTTTCCCATAAAGCCGATACGGACCTGATTACCTACCTGCCCATGAAAGAAATGATGGAACAGGCCGATATCGTCAGCCTCCATTGTCCGGTTACAGACCAATCGAAGGGCCTGATCAATAAAGAAACTCTCTCTTACATGAAACCGACGGCATTCCTCATCAATGAAGCCCGTGGCCCTGTCGTCGTATCCCAGGACCTGGCAGATGCACTGAACAGCGGTAAAATCGCCGGCGCCGGCATCGACGTCTTTGAAAAGGAACCACCACTGGATACGAATCACCCGCTGCTCCACTCCAAGAACACTATTGTCACGCCGCACGTCGCCTTTGCAACGGTAGAATCCATGGCCAAACGGGCCGTCATCGTCTTTGATAATATCGATGCGTACTTGGCCGGGAATCAGAAGAATATTATTCTCTAAAGAGATACGTTTAGGCAGACGGATGCAGAAATAGCATCCGTCTGTTTTTTTCTTTCTTTTCTATTGTCACAGCCTTTCTGGTATGGTAGTATTTAACAAAGACAAGAAATAATAAACAGTATATACTGTTTCTGTAGTTTTTGAGGAGGCTATTCATATGAGAATGACATTTCGCTGGTATGGCGAAAAAGATGATAATATTACACTGCAGCAGATTGACCAGATTCCCGGGATGGACGGCATCGTCGGGGCGTTATTTGATATCCCCGTCGGCGACGTATGGCCTGTCGAACCGCTGCTTCATATCAAAGAAGAAGCGGCAAAACACAATCTCGTATTCAAAGACCTGGAAAGCATCAATGTCCATGAAGATATCAAACTGGGCCTGCCCAGCCGTGACAAGTATATTGAAAATTACATCCAGTCGCTGAAAAATGCAGCCAAAGCAGGGATTGAAGTCGTCTGCTACAATTTCATGCCGATTTTTGACTGGACACGGACGGACCTGGCCAAACCTCTCTATGACGGTTCGACCTGCCTGGCTTATGACTATCATCTCGTCGCTGGCAAGACGCCCCAGGATATGGCCCGGGAAATCCTGGATAACAGCAATGGCTTTGTCCTGCCTGGCTGGGAACCGGAACGGCTCCAGGAATTATCGCATCTTTTTGAACAGTATGAAGGC
Organism: Megasphaera sp. DJF_B143; assembly: GCF_900320625.1. Classification (NCBI taxonomy): domain Bacteria; kingdom Bacillati; phylum Bacillota; class Negativicutes; order Veillonellales; family Veillonellaceae; genus Megasphaera; species Megasphaera sp. DJF_B143. The sequence continues at coordinate 2,211 of NZ_ONTA01000097.1, read as the reverse complement.
ATGGATGAAGATGGCCTGCGCAAGAATCTGGCCTATTTCCTGAAAGCCGTCGTGCCCGTAGCCGAAGAATGTGGCATCAAGATGGGCATTCATCCCGATGATCCGCCTATTTCCGTTTTTGGACTGCCCCGCATCGTCAAAAATGAAGCAGACCTTGACAAAATCGCGGCTATGGTAGATAGTGAAAGCAATGGTTTTACTATCTGCACTGGTTCTCTCGGTTCGAACCGCCAGAATGACATCCCCCATATTATCCGCAAATTCGGCCGTCAGCACCGCGTCCAGTTCGTCCATCTGCGCAACGTCCAGGTGCATGAACCGTGGGTATTCAACGAAGTTGCCCACAAATCGGCCATTGGCTCTCTCGATATGTTTGAAATTGCCAAAGCGCTTTATGATATCCACTTTGATGGGCCTATCCGTCCCGACCATGGCCGTATGATCTGGGGTGAAGAAGGACGGCCTGGTTACGGCCTCTATGACCGCGCGCTCGGTGCGAATTATATATGTGGCCTCTGGGATGCCATCAACCGCCTGTGCGGGCAGTTTTAAGGATTTACCTATGAAATTTATTACGTGGAGGGATTGTGTATGTTGCATCTGAACCGGCAGGAAATTGCTGAAAATCGTTCTCTTTGGGAAGAAAAAGGATTTACTCTCTATTCGTTTAATGACAAAGCTGTCATAGAGGAAACAAAAAAAGCGCCGCAATGGCTCCATATCGGCAGCGGCAACCTGTTCCGCGCGTATATCGCTGTCCTCCAGCAGCGCCTTCTCGACCAGGGCCTGGCCCATACAGGCATCATTGCCGCCACGACTCATAATGCGGCCGTCGTCGACGATGTGTTCCGGCCTTATGACAACCTCCATGTCAACGTGACCATGGAAGCAGATGGGCAGTTCGGCAAAGAAGTCATCGGCAGCGTCTGTGAATCGGCAGCCGTCAAAGAAAGCCGACCGGCCGACTGGCAGCGCCTGCTCGATATTTTTACGGCTCCGTCGCTGCAGATGGTCAGCTTTACCATTACGGAAAAAGGGTATAATCTTAAGGACTATGATGGCAACTACTATGACGATGTAGCGTCTGATCTGCAGGAAGGCCCGGCCCACCCGCAGAGTGCCATGGGCAGTCTGACGGCCCTTACCTATGCCCGGTATAAAGCAGGTGTCAGCCCCATTGCCTTTGTCAGCATGGATAACTGCTCTCACAACGGTGAACGGATCCGCCAGGCATTCCTGACTTTTGCCAGAGCGTGGGAAGAAAAGGGATATACCGATGCAGGTTTTACGGCATACATTGAAGAAAAAACGGCTTTTCCCTACAGCATGATCGATAAAATCGTCCCCGGACCGTCGCCGAAAGTCCAGTCCTATCTCAAAGAATGCGGCTTTGCTGATACGGAATATATCAAAGCCGGCCGCAGCACCTATGCCCTCTTTGTCAACGCAGCTCCGCAGGAATATCTGGTCATTGAGGACACCTTCCCCAACGGTCGTCCGCCCCTGGAAAAAGCCGGCGTCATCTTTACAGACCGGGAAACGGTCAACCAGTGCGAACGCATGAAAGTAGGAACCTGCCTCAATCCGCTCCATACGGCCCTGGCCGTGTACGGCTGCCTTCTGGGTTATGTGAAGATTTCCGATGAAATCGGCGATCCCCAGCTCAAAGGGCTCATTGAAAAAATCGGTTATGATGAAGGGCTGCCCGTCGTCGTTAATCCCGGCGTCCTCAATCCGAAGGCATTCATCGATGAACTGCTGGAAGAACGGCTGCCCAACCCCAATGTCCCCGATACGCCTCAGCGCATTGCTACGGACACGTCGCAGAAAGTAGGCGTCCGCTATGGTATTACTATCAAAGCCTATGGCGATAAGGCCAAAGACCTGAAATATATCCCTCTGGCCATTGCCGGCTGGTGCCGCTACCTTCTCGGTATAGACGATAAGGGAAATGCGTTTACGCCCAGCCCGGATCCTCTTTTGGAAGATTTGCAGAAGACCCTTGCCGGCGTCTGTTTCGGTCATCCGGAAACGGCCTCAGGGGCGCTGCATCCCATCCTGTCCAACCGCGATATTTTTGGCGGTATGGACCTTTCAGAAGTGGGCCTTGAACCAGTCATCGAAGGCTATTTCAAAGAACTCATTGCCGGTCCTGGCGCTGTCCGTGCCGTCCTGAAGAAATATGTAGGCTGAGTCCTGTCATATATATGT
>NZ_ONTA01000022.1:0-7254 GCF_900320625.1 Megasphaera sp. DJF_B143 | reverse complement strand
TATAGTTAAACGTTTAAAATACCGGTATACCGGTATTTCTCGTGTAGGGATACATAAAAAACATACAAGCTCTTAAAAGCCAAAAAACGGTCACATTAAGCCAAACGTGCTTAATGTGACCGCTCATGTGTCGAGTTGGAGGTTTGTGTTTTCTATAGGATTTAAAATGTAAGCTCATCACCCATGCAGGTCTTCTGCGACATCGACAGACCCTGTCACTTTTTCTGGAAGGATAAACGACAAGGCAATGGCGACGCCGACCGGCACGATCCATCCCAGTCCACTCGTACCCAGGGGCAGATACGAAAGCATCTGGCCGGCCATTTCCAGATGGGCAAACTGATGGAGAATGTCAATGACGGCACAGACAGCCGCCGCTGCGACAGCCAGACGCATGCCAATACGGGAAAGGCTGACAAATTTATTGACGATAATCAGAAGGACGACCGTAATCGCCATAGGATACACAAACAGCAGGAGCGGCAATGTCACCTGAATAATCTGGTTCAGCCCCAGATTGGCTGCTGCAAAGCTGAATAGTGTAATAATCGTGACATACGCCTTATAAGATAACCGGGGAAACTCGCTGGCAAAAAATTCTGACACAGCGGCAATGAGGCCGACCGACGTAGTAAAACAAGTAATGGCGACCATGACCGCCAGGAACCAGACGCCTACAGGGCCGAACACGCTGTAGGAAGCCTGGGTCAGCACATACGCCCCAAGGTTGACTGCCGGATTCTGATACACCGATTCCGGAATAGGAAAATGATTTCCCAGAAGCCCCAGCCCCAGATAAAGGGCCGCCATAAGGATAGCAACCGAAGCTCCTGCCGCCCACACACTGATATAATATTCACGCTGGGAGGAAAATCCCATCTGACGCAGTGTCTGCAGGGCAATGATACAAAAAGCAAAAGCAGCAATCGTATCGACTGTATTATACCCTTCTATAAAACCACTGCCAAAAGCAGAAATGGCATAATTTCCGGCCGGTGCGGTCAGTTCTGTCGTCGTAAAAGCAGAAAGGCCCAGCACAAAGAGCGCAACAATCATAACGGCAAAGAGAGGCGTCAGTATCTTGCCAATGCGGGAGAGAAGTTTTGATGGCGTAATAGAAAGCCACCAGGCCAGAGCAAAATACAATGCCGTATATACCGCCAGCTGCAGCGTGCCATCACCGGCCAGAGGCAGAATGCCCACAGAAAAAGAGGTAGCTGCCGTACGGGGAATAGCCATCAGTGGTCCGATAGCCAGATAAATGAGAGTCAGCAGCACCAGGGAAAACAATGGAGATATCTTTTTATTCATTTCCGCACGGAAACCGCCGGGATTGAACGTCCCCATGATGAGGGACACGACGGGCATGCCGACACCGGAAATAATAAACCCGATAATTGCCGGCCAGAATAAAGGCCCGGCCTGAAATCCAAGGGACGGGGGGAATATCAGATTACCTGCCCCAAAGGTCATGCCAAAAATCAGCAGACCAATCTGCATACCTTTTTTTACCATTTTATAATAGCTCCTTCATGAATTTACCGAAAAACGTTACAAATTACGACACACTCAGTATATACCGTAAATTGTAAACAGGAAAATAGTCGATTTTTATCATAATCTATTTATAATTTCTATACTTTAAAATAAACCGGCTATTATTTGGCACATCAATAATGCCACGATGAAAAAAGGAGAAAACGGAAAAAATCAAAGAATTAAGACAATCGGTTATTTCCATTTTTCTCATGGTATTTTCTATATGTATTTTTTATATCCAATATGCGTTTTTATAATACATATTAGTATCCTGACACGAGACAATTCGCCTGTACGGGCAAATTTCCGATGCCGATTCTCTCTTCTGGCTCAGCCTCTCTTCCATAGCATCGACTGTTTGTCCGGAAAAATTCACATGCAGTCTGCAGAATCAGCAGGGCAAAACAGATGCTTTATGATATAATGGTTTGAAAAGACATGAGAAAGAAGTTGAATAGGATGAAAATAATTGACGCCCATTTCCATTTTGCTGATTTTCCCGGTTTTAATGAACTGGCCATCGCCGCCGGTCATGAAAACACGGCAGAACATCTGGAAAAAGAATACAAACGCCTGGGCATCATCTGCGGTATCGTCATGGGTAATAAAACGTTGTCATTAGAGGGACATCACTATCCGTCCTTTATGCGTTATTGCATCGGTCTGGACCGCTTTGCCATTGAAGAAGATCACGAAAAACAGTTATCGCTCGTTGAAGCACACCTGAAACGCTCCGACTGTGTCGGCCTTAAACTGTATCCGGGATATAACCACTTTTATGTCTATGATAAAAAAATGGACCCGTTTTTTGCACTGGCTGCCAAATACCATAAACCCGTCGCAATCCACACGGGCCTCACGGCGACAAATGACGCTCTTTTAAAATACAGCCATCCCTTTACACTGGACGACGCGGCTGTCCGTCATCCCGATGTACAGCTCGTCATGTGCCACATCGGCAATCCGCTGCTGGAAAGTGCCATTGCCGTATTGGAAAAGAACCAGAACGTCGCCGTCGATCTTTCCGGCCTTCTGGAAGGACGAATCGGCGATATGGACCGTTTCCTGAAGGAAAATCACTGGTACATCGATACGCTCAAAGGCTGGCTCGTCTATCTTAATGCCTGGGACCGCGTACTTTTCGGTACAGACTGGCCCCTGCCCAACCTGGATGAATACATCACCCTTACCAAAGCCATCGTACCGGAACCGTACTGGGAAAACGTATTCTGGAAAAATGCCGCCCGTATCTATCATCTCGAACAATTCATCGACTGAGAACTATCTGTTGTACTCACCCATAAAAAAGGGCATAGCATGACGGTTTCTGCCATCACGCTATGTCCTTTCGTATATCTATCCGTGTATCTGTTCGTTCTTATAAGCTCTTTGCAGCCTTTACGATATCGTCAGCGGTAAGGCCATATTTCTTGAGCAGGTCTGCGGGAGATCCCGATTCGCCAAACGTATCCTGGATGCCGACAAAGGCTTGTTTTGTCGGGCAGTTTCTGGCCAGAGTTTCTGCAACGGCCGAACCGAGACCACCCATGACGGTCGCTTCTTCTGCCGTAACGACTTTACCTGTCTTCCTGGCTACATCAATGATAAGCTGTTCATCGAGCGGTTTAATCGTATGGATATTGACAACTGTCGCCTGGATGCCTTCCTTAGCCAATGTTTCTGCCGCTTCCAGCGCCTTGCCAACCATGATGCCCGTTGCAATGATGGCTACATCGCTGCCATCGCGCAGGACTTCACCTTTTCCCCACTGGAATTTGTAATCATCACCGTGGATGTCATCGACGGCAGCACGGCCGAGGCGGATATATACAGGGCCGACGTATTCTACAGCGGCTTTGACTGCTTCTTCCGCTTCTTTGGCATCGGCCGGATTGATGACCGTCATGTTCGGCAGCGTCCGCATGAGGGAAATATCCTCTATGGCCTGATGGGTACCGCCATCTTCCCCGACAGTAAGACCGGCATGGGTAGCACAGATTTTGACGTTCAGATTCGGGTAGCAGATGGAATTGCGGATGATTTCAAATGCCCGGCCCGTAGCAAATACTGCAAAGGTACTGGCAATAGGAATCCGGCCGGCGGCAGCAAATCCAGCAGCCGTCCCCATCAGATCCTGTTCGGAAATCCCCATATCAAAATACCGTTCCGGAGCAACGGTCTTAAAATTATTCGATTTTGTCGCAGCGCCCAAATCGGCTTCCAGGACGACGACTTTCGGGTTTTTGTAGATTTCAGTCTTGAGAATATTGCCATATGCGGCACGAGTAGCTGTCCCCATTATGCTTCGCCTCCCAGTTCGTTTAATGCCTGCGCACACTGTTCCTGATTCGGAGCCTTACCGTGCCAGCCAACCTGATTTTCCATGAACGATACGCCTTTGCCCTTAATGGTTTCGGCAATGATTGCCGTCGGACGGCCTTTCGTTTCTTTTGCCAGGGTAATAGCAGCCCGGATGGAATCATAGTCATGGCCGTCAATAGCGATGACATTCCAGCCGAATGCACGGAATTTGGCATCAATCGGATTGACATTCATGACTTCATCGTTGCTGCCATCGATCTGCAGCCCGTTGTGGTTGACGAAGAGTGTCAGATTGTCCAGCTTATACTGGGCCGAAGACATGGCGGCTTCCCAGATCATACCTTCCTGGATTTCCCCGTCGCCACACATGACATAGACGCGCCAGTCCGCCTGGTCCAGTTTGGCTGTCAGAGCCATGCCATTAGCTGCAGAAAGGCCCTGTCCCAAAGAACCGGTAGACATATCTACGCCGGGAGTATGTTTCATATCAGGATGCCCTTGGAGCATGGCGCCGCACTTGCGCAGATGCCACAGTTCTTCTTCCGGGAAATATCCCCGTTCTACCAGTGTCCCATATAAGGCAGGTGCACAATGGCCTTCTGAAAGGACAAACCGGTCCCGGTCTGCCATTTTCGGATTTTTAGGATCGATGTGCATGACTTCGAAATAGAGGACCTGTAACATATCTGTAATAGAAAGAGATCCGCCGGGATGACCCGAGCCGGCTTCTGTCAGCATCTTGACGATGTTTTTGCGCACATGGCACGCATGCTGCGCCAGTTCTTCATTTTTCATATGAATTACTCTCCTATCGTAAATATAATAGTAGCTGTATATATTATTCTATCATCAAACGGCTATCAGGGCTAGTATAAATCATTGTTTTATCTATACTGTCCATCAATGGATTTCCAATATGACGCCGTCCTGGAAATCATCGGCTTCGGGAGCTTCATCTCCCCCAAGCATGATACAGCCCGGCCGGTCAGGCACATCCGAAGCTTTGAAACAAAGCGTGCAGTGTCCCAGTTCTTCCATAGTCTGATTGACGCTGTCCCCTACGGCGGTCACATCATATACTTTTTCTCCCAAAAGGACCGTATCGCCCGGCCCGATAGGTGCCAGCAGTTTTTGTGACTGGTGCAGGACGGCTATTTCTGCCAGTTCTGCCGGTACGGTTTCATCGAAAAGAATGATGAATGGCACATCTTCTTTTAAAAAGTGAAGCGCATCACTGCCAACATGCGTTATAACGCTGTGATATTTCAAGTAAGTTCCTCCCTGGTATGAATATCTTAGTCCTGTAAAACAGACATTTCATTATAGCCCACTTCAGAATCTAATACAAGCCGATACTGGCTGCATAAGCAATCAGGACGGAAAGCGGGCCCGTAATGACCCGTGAATAAAGAACAGCCGGCACCCCCAGTTCAATCGTGTCGGGATCGGCTTCTCCCAGACTGAGGCCGACGGGCACAAAATCTGCCCCTACCTGGGCATCAATGGCAAACAATGCTGGCAGTGCATATTGCACGGGGATGTTGCCCAGTGCGATCTGAGCCCCGACGAGTGTCCCCACCACCTGGGCAATGACGGCACCGGGTCCAAGAATCGGGGAAATAAAAGGGATGGCACAGATAAAGGAAATGACCAGCATCCCCGGCAGGGTACCGGCGACGGGGGAAATCGTATTGGCAATGACCGTTCCGATTCCGCTGGCATTGATGATGCCCAGGATCATGCTGACAAAGGCCATGAACGGCAGGATATTTTTGATGACCACATCGATGGTTTCCCTGCCGGCAGCGTAAAATTTATTGACAATCTGACCGATGCTGATTCCGATACGGGTGATGATATTCCGCTTCTGACCTGCCCGGGCCGCATCAATTTTCCGCTTCAGATCTTCTCTCTTGTGGACGGCATCGACATCTTCCGTACGGAGCAGGGCCGCCTGAACCGACGATTCATCGGCATAATCCAGATTTGTTTCCTTGACATCCGATACATACAGTTCCGGTGTCATGAATCGTGCCAATGCTCCTGATTTTCCGACAGGAAGGACATTGATAGTCAGGATATTTTTGCGGGGATAGACACCGCATCTCGCCGTGCCACCGCAGTCGATGACGACGGCCAGTATTTCACTTTCCGGTATGGCATGGGAAAATCCATCTACGGCTTCGCCACCACACATATCGGCAATTTTGACAGCCAGAGGATGAATCCCTCCCCCGGTAATGCTGACGATTTTATGCTTTTCTTCTGTCGGTACCAGCGTCAGCGGGCCTCCCCAGCCGCCACTGCCACGGCGTACAATGACTGGTTTATACATGATCTGCCTCCTGTGTTTTCCGTCGTCCATCGCGTGCTTTCAAATACAGGTATATCTTTTCCGTAATCAGGCCGCGCAAAAAGATGATGATAATCCCGACCAGAAAATAGCGCACGGCCAGTTCGCCCAATTCATAGCCCAGGGCCTGTACACCGGCGGCAATCCCCATATAGACAAACAGTTCACTGCCATTTGCGTGAGGAAACAGCCCTGTCACCGGATGAACAAAACTGACAGCCGCATCATAAAAGGCCGGTTTATACTTTTCTTCAACAAATTGCCCGAAGGTAAAACACATAGGACTGCCCATAAAGATAATAGCCAGGACCGGGACGACGGTATAACGGGTCAGCGTATATTTTGTCGCCTTTTTGGCCACGTGATAAAACCTTTCCTCCCCGATAATCTTGATTAATGAATTAACGGCCGTCATGAGGACGATGATCAACGGAATAATACCTGTGACAAAAGCCGTAAACGTGTCTCCGCCCGCCTTAAAAAGAGCCATAAATCCATTAGCTATAGCTGCTATCGTTTCCACTCACTGTTCCTCCTCTTCATGTATGAATGCTGCTATTCCTCTGGCGCAGGATTCATCGGTAATCAGTACATTTATAAATCCGCCACGCAACGCTCCCAGTACGGCTTTTATCTTGCTCCTGCCGCCGGCAATGGCAATGCGCCGTGGTACGTGCTTCAAATCCTGCAGCTGCAGTCCGGCCACTCGTTCATTATATGATTCATACGGTGCCGTCTGTCCATCCTGGTCGAAATACTGCAGAGAAATATCCCCTACGGCACCAGCAGCAGAAAACGCTTCCAGTGTATGGATATCTACATAATTCAGGCGTACTGCCGTAGACCGGCTGCTATCCAGAGTGCCGATACCAAAAACGGCGGCTTCCAGGCGGTCGTATAAATCAAATACGGGACGCACGGCCCTTTCTTTGCGGAACCCGGCCAGAACTGCCGGATCAGTAAAGATAGCCGGCGAATAGAGCTGCAGCCGCTCTCCGCCAAAACGCCGCGCGAATTCACCCGTGAGAAAATTGGCGTGG
>NZ_ONTA01000298.1:0-2182 GCF_900320625.1 Megasphaera sp. DJF_B143 | reverse complement strand
GCCGACGTATTGGCAAATAATGAAAAATTAACAGACAAGGCCCGGCAGAGTATCTATGTATCACGGGCCGACAACACTATTGACGCATACCGGTCCGACTGGAAGGATTTCTGCGACTGGTGTGCCTATCATGACGAAACAGCCTTTCCGGCATCGCCGGAAACGATCGTCAACTATATCAACGACCTGGCAGACAATGCCAAGGCCAATACGATTGCCCGGCGCATCTCTGCCCTGACGGAAAACTTCGCCGCTGCCGGCATCAAAGACAACCCCTGCCGCTTCCCTATCGTAAAAGACGCCGTCCGCGGCATCAAACGCATGAAAGGGACCCAGCAGCACGGTAAAGCCCCCATCCTCTTCGATGACATCCGGGAAATGCTCCACTACCTCGACGGGGACGAACTCCGCCAGGCCCGCGATAAAGCCGTCCTCCTCGTCGGCTTCTACGGTGCCATGCGCCGTTCGGAAATTGCCGGGCTGGATGTGGAAGACCTGAACTTCAACCGCCTGGGGCTGCTCATCACATTGCGCAAATCCAAGACCGACCAGTTCGATCAGGGGCAGACCGTCGCCATCCCTTATATTGAAGATAAGGACCTCTGTGCCGTCCGTGCACTCCAACACTGGCTGGATCTCAGCGGAATTACTACAGGACCGGTCTTTCGCAGTTTCACCAAAGGCCACCATATCCGCAAGACCCGTATCTCCGACAAGACTATCGCCCTCATCGTCAAACGGTATGTCGGACTCATGGGAATGGATCCGGCTGAATTCGGCGCCCACAGCCTGCGCCACGGCTTTGCCACTTCGGCTGCAATGGAACACGTGGAAGAACGGGAAATCATGCGCCAGACGCGTCACCGGTCTACAGCGGTCGTCCGCAAGTACATCGACGAAGCAGACCGCCTCATCGATAATCCTATCTTAAAGATCGCCCGGAAAAAATGACCCGTTCCTTTATTTCTGTACGTGCAGGACTTCTTTTACCGTATCGGCCCGCCCCGTTTCAACGGGCACCTGAAGGACCTGCCCCGGATAAATGTCATCGGAATGGCGGATATGATTGATATCCATGATTTCATCGACGACGTCGCGGACATCCGTCCCGGGAGCGGCAGCAGCGGACGCGATGCGCCATACCGTATCCCCGCTGTGTATCTTGACGGAGATATACGTTTCATCCGTATGATATACCATCCCCATCTGGGTACATGCGGCGATGACGACAACCAGCGCTGCAATCAGCCGGATTATCCAGGTATAGTTTCTTTTTCTTTTCATAGCCATCGTGCGTTTCATACTCTGTCACCCCATAGCCGTTTAGAACGAATGTTTTGAGAACACATGTTTGTTTGATGGTTTTATTATATCGGCGAACGTCCGTTCTGTCAATAGGGTGAGAGAACAAATTTTCGATGAACAAACGTTTGAATTTTTTTCCATAGTACCGTATAATAGAAGTGTATATTTACTTGGGAGTGATACCGAATGATGAACAGTGAAAAAATGCTTACAACCCGGCAAAAACAAATCCTTGAATACATCCGTGACTGCGTGCATAAATATGGGTATCCCCCATCGGTCCGGGAAATCTGCCAGTCCGTCGGCCTCAGCTCTACTTCGACGGTCCACGGCTATCTGCACCGCCTGGAAGAACTGGGATTTATCCGCCGCGACCCGGCAAAGAACCGGACGATAGAACTCCTGGATGAAGGATCCTGGCGGTCCAAAAAAATCGTTCCCCTGCCACTGATCGGCCAGGTCCGGGCCGGCCAGCCGGTATTTGCCGAAGAATACATCGAAGATGTCTATCCCTTTCCGGCTGATATTATCGGAAATGACGACTGCTTTATGCTGACCGTCCGCGGCGACAGCATGATCCAGGCCGGTATCTTCGACGGGGATTATCTTATCGTCCGCCGTCAGGATACGGCAGAAAACGGGGATATCGTCGTCGCGATGATCGACGATGAAGCGACGGTCAAGCGGTATTTCCTGGAAAAGGACCGGGTACGTCTGCAGCCGGAAAATCCCGATTATGAACCGATTTACACGCGCAATTGCAAAATTCTGGGAAAAGTCACCAACCTGTTCCGCCGCTATTGATGCCTGTCATACGTACAGCCAGAAAAAGAGGATGCCCCATGAAAAAATGGTTTCATGAGACATCCTCTTTTTG
>NZ_ONTA01000009.1:0-3519 GCF_900320625.1 Megasphaera sp. DJF_B143 | reverse complement strand
TGATGGTATGATACTAGTTTCTATATAAATGTATTATCCAGGGACATCAAAAAAGACTGACCCGGAAGATCAGTTACTTCCGACGTCAGTCTTTTTGCGTTTTGCTTGTTAGAATTCCGTTTATGCCGCTGCCTGTTCTTTTTTTTCTCTGGCAGTGTAGATTATCGTGCCGAGGACGAAGCCGATGATGAACGGGATAATCCAGCCGAAACCGTACGTAGAAAGCGGTGTGGCAGCGACGATAGCTTTGGCAAAGCCGAGGCCGGAAAGACCGGGCAGGGATTCGAGGAGTGCGTATATCGTCACCAGATAGACCGATCCCTTGTAAGCACCGTCATTGGGGATGATGCGGACCAGGACGCCCAGAACCAGCAGAGCCAGGCAGGGCGGGTAGCAGACGCCGAAAATCCAGCCTACATAAGTGACGATGCCGTCTACGCCAAGAAGGGCCGTAAGCGCGGAAAGAATACAGCAGACGATGGCTACCTGACGATAAGAGAAACGGCCTGTGGCCTGGCTGGTGAATTCGGCTACGGCTGCAATCTGGCCGATAGCCGTCGTCAGGCAGGCCAGTACGACGGCTATGCCCATGGGAATCATGACGGCACCGCCTACGCGCTGGATAATCGCTACCAAAAGTTCAGCCCGGCCGATAGACTGGGGATAGTCACTGCTGACGCAGGCTCCCATGTAGAGGAGGGAACCGTAAATGATGAACAGCAGAACAAAGGCGATGATGCCGCAGCCGATGAGGCAGCGGTTGCGCTGTGCGACCGTCGTATATCCTTTGGCGTTGATGGAACTGATGAAAACAGCGGCCATAATGAAACTGACCAGTACATCGCCTGTATTATATCCGCCCAGGAATGCGTTGACAAAGGAATTGGGAACAGCCGGATCAATGGGTGTTCCTATGGGGCTGGCGACGCCCATAATGGCGATGACGACCAAAATCAGGGCCAAAAGAGGCGTCAGGTATTTGCCCATCCGGTCCATTACGTTGTTCTTATCAGCGGCGAAGAAGAATGAAATAATGAAATATACGATGACGAGAGGAATGAACGGTGCTGATGGAACATTGCCCTGGATACCGAGCTGGATAGCCGTGGCACACGTGCGGGGGATGGAAACGAAGGTGCAGACCAGCATCAGTGCGGCCAGCAGGATGTTATAGGTGTATTTGCCGACATGATCGGTAATGGCGTGTACATCTCCGTTGAGGCCGATGACGATGAGTGTGAAAATGGGAAGGAAAATCCCTGACAGGGTCAGACCGGAAAGACCGGCCAGGTAGGCCGACCCGCTGTTGAGACCCAGCTGGGGCGGGAAAATCAGATTGCCGGCACCGAAGTACGTAGCAAAGAAGGCAAAACCCAGAATGCATACATCGCGGAAACGGATAGAATGAAGAGCAGACATGATAAAACCTCCTGAAATACGTATACAAAGAGAGCCGGCAATGACACCGTATACAGGCATTACCGGCCCTCTTTGGTCGAAGTATACTTTTTTAGTGGTCCTGGTACGATTTTATGCTTTTTCCAAAGCCTGTTTCAAGTCGGCAAGCAAATCATCGACATTTTCCAGACCGACGGAAATGCGGATCGTGCCGCTGGTGATGCCGGCCGCTTTGAGCGCTTCGTCATTCAGCTGCTGATGTGTCGTCGAAGCCGGATGTACGAGGAGTGACTTGGAATCGCCTACATTGGCCAGATCAGAGAAAATCTGTGCAGCGTCGATGAAACGGCGGGCTGCTTCCCGGCCGCCCTGGAGTTCGAAGGAGAAAATTGAGCCCGTGCCCTTCGGGAAGTATTTCTGAGCCAGCTTATAGTACGGCGAGCTCGGCAGGGACGGATAATTTACTTTCGTAACCTTCGGATGGTTTTCCAGGAAATCGGCTACTTTCTGGGCATTGGAGACGTGGCGTTCAATGCGCAGGGACAGGGATTCGAGACCCTGGATGAGCAGCCATGCGTTGAACGGGCTGAGCGATGCGCCGAGATCGCGGAGGTATTTGGCACGGACGCGGGTTACAAAGCTGGCACCGGGTACGTCTTTGACGAAGCTGAGACCGCCGTACGATTCATCCGGTTTTACCAGGTCTTCGAACCGGCCGGAGCCTTCCCAGTCAAAATCGCCTTTTTCTACGATGAGACCGCCCAATGTCGTGCCGTGGCCGCCGATGAATTTGGTAGCCGAATGGAGAACGATGTCGGCGCCGTGTTCGAAGGGGCGGAAGAGGAACGGCGTAGCAAAGGTGTTATCTACGAGGACAGGGATGCCGTTTTTATGGGCGATTTCAGCAATGGCTTCGAAATCAGGAATGTTGATAGCCGGATTGCCCAGGCTTTCCAGATAGATGGCTTTCGTCTTGTCCGTAATCAGTGCGGCAAAGGACTGGGGATCGTCGGGGTCGGCGTATTTGACGGTAATGCCGAGATGTTTGAATGTATCGGTGAACAATTCGATGGTGCCGCCATACAGCGTCGGAGCAGCGATGATTTCATCACCGGCGCCGGCGAGGTTGATGAGGGAAAGGGAAATAGCAGCAGCGCCGGTAGCCGTAGCCAGGGCAGCCGTGCCGCCTTCCAGTGCGGCAATCCGTTTTTCCAGCACATCCCAGGTCGGATTGGCAAGGCGGGAATAAATGAAGCCCGGTTTCTTCAGGCCGAACTGGTCTTCGCCGTCCTGTGTATTTTCAAATACATAGCTCGTCGTCTGATAGATAGGAACGGCACGGGCGCCTGTTGCCGGATCGGGAACCTGACCTGCATGCTGCTGTAATGTTTCGAATTTGTAATTTGTGCTCATAGTGAATTCCTCCTGTGATGTAAAAATGTAATTTTTTTACTTGAAGGCGTGTTGTAATAAAAAAAGCTTCCGTCCCCTTGTAAGGGACGGAAGCACCGTGATACCACCCAATTTCACCTGACTCTCACAAGCCAGGCCTCTTCAGGTACGCAGACCGTAGTCTTGAATACCATAGCACGATAACGGGTGCAACCGGACGGTCTAATTATTCGACCAATCTGCTCTGAGGCCATCTTCCACGGAATTCCCTGCGCTCCCTTTCACCGGACGGAAGCTCTCTGTGCCATTTCCTTCCATGTACTCTTCTCTTCATTGCAACACTATCAAGTTGATGACGTAAGTCTACCATGGAAAAAGGGATTTGTCAAACCTTTTTTCAGAGAAATTTTTAAAATATTAGAATTTAGTTCCAATTCAATAAATGCCAATAAAGGCCGTATATGTATATATTATATAAGAAAAAAGGGAAACAAAAAAATAATAAAAATATCGTTCTACAGAATGCAAAAAAACGGGGACGGCTCATGGCGAGTCATCCCCGGATTTTCCTGACTGTATAATTATTCAAACTCTTCGTCGCCATCGTTGATGTAGAATTCTAAAATATCCGGACGGGAATAATGGCCGGTGGCATCGAATTCCATGCGGCTCATGGGAACTTTGTCCATGTCGAGGTCGGCATAGATGATTGCTTCTTTGTTCCAGACG
>NZ_ONTA01000075.1:0-12515 GCF_900320625.1 Megasphaera sp. DJF_B143 | reverse complement strand
GTCATACGGTGACATGACGGCCGTCCCTTTCAGCCAGGGAAGGCGCCGTGTGACATTAATGGAGACAAAACCGCCCATACTGTGACCAATGAAGAAGATGTTGTTTTTATCGATGTGGTATTGAGCTGCGTTTTTTTCGTCATGAGCCCATTCGGCCACGCAAACGGCATCGTCGATAGCACCAGAAAAGGTATAATTCCCCTGACTCCCCCAGTTGCCACGGTAAGAAAAACTGATGACTACCAGGCCGGTACGGCGCAGGTTCTGGGCAATGTCAAAAGTTGAGGCAAAACCGGGAAAGCCATGGCAGATAATGACACAGGGATAGGTCTGGTCCCTGGCTCCACCGGGAATCAGAGCCGTGCCATATACCTGGCAGCCATGACTGGAAAAAGTCAGCGATTCCAGTGATGCCGGCCGTTCCTGAGGACAACAAAGAGGGTCTTTTTCTATATTTTCAATCTGTAACGCCATATCAATCGCTCCTTCGTCCGTTTTACTGATTTTTCGAAATCATAGGATAGGGATCGCCGCCTTTGGATTTTACAATGACGGTGCCAACGATGAAACCAATAACAGCCGGCAGAACCCAGGCAAAGCCTTCCGCTGCAAAGGGAATGTGATTATACAGCTGGATGAGTGAGTCGAGGGGAAGATTGGTAATACCACTCTTATTGAGCTGCATCAGCCCTTCAAACAAACCGATAATGGTTGCCATGGCGATGGTCCCTTTCCAGGCACCATGATTGGGAACGTATTTGCAGAAGACGCCAAGAAGCATAAGGGCGATAGAAACGGGATAAATAGCAATAAAAATCCAGAATGTATAACGGATGATCCCCTGTACGCCAATGCAGGCTTCAGCAAGGCCGAAGAGGCACACAAATACCATCATGTATTTGAAAGGAATCTTACCATCTGATAAGTCAACGGTCAGATTGGCAATAGTCGAACCGACGCCGATGGTCGTCGTCAGGCAGGCCAGGAAAATACCAATGCCGAGCACAACATTACCGGTAGCACCGGTCAGCGCATGGACGAGGCCATTGAGAAGAGCTGTCTGATCCATTTTGCCATCAAACATACTGGATCCGGTAGCACCGAGGTACAACAGGCCGCCATAAACGATGAGAAGTCCCAGGAAGGCGACAACGGCAGCTTTCAGTGTCATTTTATGCCGTGCTGACGGGTCGGTATATCCTTTGGCTTTGATGGAAGCGACGAACATGCCCGCAATGGCAATGCCGACAGCAACGTCACCAGTCTGATAGCCCTGCAGGAAAGAATAGGAGAATACGTTATCTACCTGCGGCGCAATCGGTGTTCCCAGCGGTTCGAAAACAGCCAGGGCAATCATGACGACCAGGCAGATGAGCAGGAACGGTGTCAGATATTTTCCGACGATATCGACGATTTTGGATGGACGGAAGGTAAGCGCCAGGACGATGACAAAATATCCTGCCAGAAGAGCAATACGGACGGCATCATTTCCCTGCAGTCCCGGCAATACGCTGAGCAGGCCGCTTTCAATGCCAACGCCTGCCTGCCGGGGCACGCCACAGGTGAGGATAAAGATAATCCACATGACCATGTAGCTTTTCGTAAACCATTTGGCTACAGGTGCACAAATAGCCTGGACGTTACCGCCCATATTATCGACAGCAATAATCGTAGCAATAGGAAATAAAATAGCTGAAATAGCAAGGCCGATAATAGCGATTTCCCAGGAACTCCCTGACATGAGCCCGATAAGAGGCGGAAATACCAGATTGCCCGCACCGAAGAATACGGCAAACATGGCAAAGCCAATAATCAGGGCATTTGCGTTTGCATTTTTTGACATAGGTAACATCTCCTTAAAATAGGTGAATGTATATCTACAATATACATTTGTCTTTCATTATATCTCGTTATGAGACATATGACAATACACCACTTCCATGTCTTATAGATTAAAATATTATTAAAATTTCAGCTTATAGATAAAAAGACCCCTCTGCCTTACACACATGATGAAAAATAAATAAACTTGACATATCAGTAACATTCCATTTGTGCATGGTTCTATTATGCTAAGAAATATGGTAATATAGTGTCATAAGAGAGGTGACGTAAGGCTATGGATCTATTTCAATTAACCTACTTTGTCGAAGTAGCCCAGAAAAAAAGTTTTACCAAAGCTTCAAAATCACTGCATATCAGCCAGCCTTCCATCAGTAAAGGCATTAAGGCACTGGAAGACCATTGGAATGTCAAGTTGTTTAACCGGAACGGCAAACGCGTCGAACTGACGGAAACGGGCGCCTGGCTGTTACCGCGTATTGAGTCGCTCATAAAAGATTTTTCCCAATTGAACGAACAGATGGAATCGCCCCAGCTCCTCAATTCCGGACAGCTGACGGTCGGGATCCCCCCCATGATCGGCTCTTCTTTCATCACATCCTTTATCCGGCATTTCATCTCCGATTATCCCCAAATTGAATTAGAACTGCTGGAAGTCGGCTCCAATGACATTATTTCATCGATTGACGAAGGACTTATCCAGGTCGGGTTTGTTGCGCTACCCGTGGCAACGGAAATGACCTACGATTTCTTTATCTTCAACGAAGAGCACCTGGAAGTTGTCCTCTGGCCGGAACATCCCCTTGCCAAAAATAAAGTCATTACCCTGGAAGAGATAAAAGACGAACCGCTGGTATATTATCCCAAATCATTCTCTCTCAATCCGTTCATCAAGACATTTTATCAGAAAATCATGGCCCATCCCCGGATTGTCTGCCAGAGCAGCAACTGGGATTTCCAGGCCGAAATCGTACGCACCCAGCTGGGCATTGCACTCCTGCCTCACACGATCTGTCAGCGTCTGGATGACGAAAAACTCGTCCATATTCCCCTCGTAGAGCCACAGATTCCCTGGACACTGGCCATGGTATGGAAAAGCAAGGGCTTCCTGCCTCATCCAGCTCGTACATGGGTACAATCATTCAAAAATTTTTACAGCGATTCTCACAAAGCAGCAGAAAAAAATGCATCTGCCCAATAACGTTCCGGACAGATACATCACCACAAAGGACCGATAGAAATGGATACATCCGATTTGACAGAAAATGATTTCAAGCAGATTTTTTTCCAGCAGCCAGTTTCTGGAACCTTCCGTGTACTTGCCGTTTCCTGCAGCGGCCTGAACTATCTGCAGGCATTGAAGCGTACCTTCGCCGATAGCCAGCTGGACCAGCCATGCCGGCAGAAAGCCGCTCATGACTGGCTCACGCTGGAACCCCGTCTGTACCGGTACACCTGCCAGAACACACCGCTAAGCATTTACGATGCCGGATATAAAGAAGAAATGAAAGCGTATATCCGTCTCCGCACCA
This sequence comes from Megasphaera sp. DJF_B143, assembly GCF_900320625.1. Classification (NCBI taxonomy): domain Bacteria; kingdom Bacillati; phylum Bacillota; class Negativicutes; order Veillonellales; family Veillonellaceae; genus Megasphaera; species Megasphaera sp. DJF_B143. Next base: position 9,141 of record NZ_ONTA01000075.1, on the reverse strand, counting down.
TCTGGCTCGATGCTGCAGACTGCACGTTCATGCGCCATCGTCACGTCATGTTGATGGACCTGCTGCGCCTGTGTCATAACGATATCTGTCAGTGCCTGCCCATAAGGGATATCATGGCCGATGAACTGGAAAAACAATTATTCCATGAGTATCTTCTGTATGACATGGGGCTGGAAAACACCCGTTTCGTCGGCAGGGAAGCCGTATCGAACGGATATCATGAATGCGACTTCACACTGGAAATCGAAGATATTATGAAAGAACCTCACCAGGCCATTCCCCGGACACGGTTCCGTTACCTGAAGCGCAGCCTGTCGGAAAGCCGCATGGCCCGATGCTGTGCCCAATGGCTGTATGAACACCGCCAGAATCTGCGGCGGAATCACTGGATTGTCGATGAAACAGCCATTGAAAAATCCTATGACAGTGGTGATAATCCTGAAATAACCGATGCTATACTGCATGAACTGGAACAGGTCTACTGCAATATATAAAGAAAATAGGATTGTGGTACACTTTCGTTAAAGAAGTGGTTTTTCCCACGATAAACAAACAGAGGCTGCACTAAAATGATTGCTAAAGACATTTTAGTGCAGCCTCTGTTTAATTGGCAACTCGCCCCATGGTGATATTTCCTGCAAACCTTATTTTTACATAACCCGTTTTGCCCCTACATAGCGGCTGGACCAATAGCGGCTGTCCAGGCTGTCAATACTGACCCCGGAATTGGAGGCGTTGATAAACTGGTTATTTCCGATATAAATCCCTACATGGGAAACACCGGGCAGATAAGTCGTGAAAAATACAAGGTCCCCCGGCTGCAAATACGAACGGGATACATCGTACCCAACGTTGTATTGTTCGTCAGCCATGCGGGGCAGATCGATTCCTACGGCCGAATAGACATACCGGGTAAAACCGGAGCAGTCAAATCCGGACGGATCATTTCCGCCAAACACATAGGGTACGCCAATATACTGGTTGGCAATGCCCATAAGGCGCTGAGCCCTATCTGCCACCATAGTAGATCCGCCATATCCCCCGTTACCAAAGCGGCGCAGCGGACCGGAAGGAAGGAATTTCCCAGTCAGTTCATAAAACGTAGCCTGGCCAGCTACGCCATCTACTTCCAATCCATGACTGGCCTGGAAATTGCGGACGGCATTTTCCGTTCCGACGCCAAACACGCCGTCTACATCGACATCATATCCATTATTGGCCAGCGCCTGCTGCAGTAACACAATAGCGTTGGACGCTGTTGCCGGCTCTAAAGAGGCAGCAGGCTTATTATCTGCCGGTGCTGCTGGAGCCGTATCAGTCCGGAACCGGTCTGCCATGGAAAAGGTTGTCTGTCCGTCAGGCATAGGCTGGCCCATCAGTGCTTCGTAAGTAGCCGGGCCAATGACACCGTCGGCATTCAGACCATTACTGCTTTGAAAAGACCGGACAGCCGCATCGGTTCCTTTGCCGAATACGCCATCCACATCAACACTGTAGCCCCGATCAGCCAGCGCCTGCTGGATATCCTGCAGCTGGGAAGGCTGCACCGGTGCTGCTTCTGGGTCCGGTGCGTCTTTCTGCACAAAATGACTGCTCATATTATCCGGCATAGCCGATCCCATCAGGGCTGCATAGGTCGCTGCGCCGAGAATGCCATCAGCCGTCAGGCCATGATCCCGTTGAAACTCCCGGATTGCCTCCGTCGTTCCAGTCCCGTAGTCCCCATCAACGGTCAGTGAATAGCCGTCAGCGGCCAGTTGCTGTTGTACTGCCAGAACCTGGCTGCCCCTGTCGCCAGGATGGAACGTGGCTCCGGCAAAAGATGTAGAAACGAAAATCATGCAGCAGGCAAGACCTGCAATTTTTTTTATGTCTGCCATTGTATCCCCTTTCTGGTATTTCTGCCAATCATCTGCAGCTCGTATTTCCAGCTCTTAAGACGTACTGCTAATCTTTATGGCGTATGAAACAAGCTATCCGCCAAGGCCTGCTCGTTGGATAGCTTGAATTTGTGCATTAATTATAAATCCGCTATATATTATAGCATAATATGAGACTATGTGTCAAAAACAGGACTACTAACGAAGTGTACCTGACTTCGTCGGTAGTCCTGTTCATTTGAGTCATCATTTACGATAAATCAGAATTTTCCTGCTTTGGCAGCACCTTCTACGGCGACAGCTACGGCTACGGATGCGCCAACCATGGGGTTGTTGCCCATGCCGAGGAAGCCCATCATTTCTACGTGAGCCGGTACGGACGAAGAGCCAGCGAACTGGGCATCGCTGTGCATACGGCCCATCGTATCGGTCATGCCGTAAGAAGCAGGGCCGGCAGCCATATTATCCGGATGGAGTGTACGGCCTGTACCGCCGCCAGATGCAACGGAAAAGTATTTCTTGCCCATTTCGATGCATTCTTTCTTATACGTACCTGCAACGGGATGCTGGAAGCGGGTCGGGTTCGTCGAGTTCCCCGTGATAGAAACATCAACGCCTTCATGATGCATGATAGCCACGCCTTCACGTACGTCATCGGCACCGAAGCAGCGGACAGCAGAACGTTCGCCTTTGGAATAGGAAATTTCCCGGACAATGTGCAGTTCTCCCGTTTTATAGTCAAACTGGGTCTGTACATAAGTAAATCCGTTGATACGGGAAATAATCTGGGCCGCGTCTTTACCCAGGCCGTTCAGGATAACGCGAAGTGGCACTTTGCGCGCTTTATTGGCATTGCGGACAATACCGATAGCTCCTTCAGCGGCGGCAAAAGATTCATGGCCAGCCAGGAAGCAGAAGCACTGTGTGCTGTCCTGAAGCAGCATAGATGCCAGATTACCATGGCCCCGCCCTACTTTGCGGTCTTCGGCGACGGATCCGGGAATGCAGAAAGCCTGCAGGCCGATGCCGATGGCTTTAGCCGCATCAACAGCCGTACGGCAATTCTTCCTGATGGCAATGGCCGCCCCTACGGTATATGCCCAGCCGGCATTTTCAAAGGCGATGGGCTGGATTTCCTTGACGGTCTGATACGGATCAATGCCGGCATTCTGGCAGATATCACGGCATTCTTCTACGCTTTTAATGCCGTATTCTTTCAGCACGCCGAGGATTTTATCTATTCTTCTGTCATAACTTTCGAATAATTCCATCTGTAGGTTCCTCCTATTGCTGTCTCGGATCAATATACGAAGCGGCTTCTTCAAAACGGCCATAATGACCTTTAGCATCTTCCATGGCTTTAGCTGGTTCTACGCCCTTTTTAATGGCGTCCATCATTTTGCCAAGGTGGATAAATTCGTATCCGATAACCTGATTTTCTTCATCCAGGGCCATACGGGTGACATATCCTTCGGTCATTTCCAGATAACGTGTCCCTTTTGCTTTTGTGCCAAACATAGTCCCGGTCTGGCTGCGCATACCTTTTCCCAGATCATCCAGGCTGGCGCCGATAGGCAATCCGCCTTCAGAAAAAGCCGTCTGGCTGCGGCCATACACGATCTGGAGGAACAACTGGCGCATGGCAACGTTGATAGCATCGCAGACCAGATCCGTATTGAGCGCTTCCAAAAGAGTCTTTCCCGGCAGTATTTCCGATGCCATGGCGGCAGAATGGGTCATACCGGAACAGCCAATCGTTTCTACGAGAGCTTCTTCAATGATACCGTCTTTGACATTGAGGGTCAGCTTGCAGGCTCCCTGCTGGGGAGCGCACCAGCCTACACCATGAGTAAGACCGCTGATATCCTTAATTTCTTTGACCTGTACCCATTCGCCTTCTTCGGGAATCGGGGCCGGTCCATGATATGCACCTTTAGTAACGGGGCACATATTCTTGACTTCTGTTGAATATATCATGTTATTCATCCTTTCTAATCTTTCAGTGCTTCAAACATGCCGCGGAACGTATTGCCATACATACTTCCCTTACGCCATAAGAACGTAAAGGAATGTTCGGCTGTAAAATTGCGGATATGAATCTTACGAAGCGTACCTGCGGCTAATTCATCACGCACCGATTTTTCATAGGAAAACGAGAATCCCGCATTGCAGTGTACCAACGCCTTGATGGTCTGAGGACTGCCAATTTCCGCCCGGTATGGAAAATCTTCCAGTGACAGGCTGTATTCGGCCAGAGTCCGTTTCAAAAGATCCCGTGAGCCGGATCCCCGTTCACGGACGCAAAGGCGTTTTAGCAAGAGATCGGTCAGCTCTACTTCATTGGGAACATCGAATTCCGGACCGCATACAGCAATGAGCGGTTCTTTGGAAAACAACATAGTTTCGTATTGTTTCTGTTCAAAAAATCCTTCGACGATGGCAAAGTCGATTTTACCATCATTAATTTCCTGCAATAACTGTTCCGTATCAGCGATTTCCAACCGCAAAAGGACTTCCTGATTTTCCCTCAGATACTGTGCCAGCTTGTCTACAATCATAAACTCGCCTATTGTATGGGTCGCACCAAAGGAAACGATTTTCGTACTGCGTCTGAGTTCCTGCAGTTTTTCCTTCAGGATGAGATCATCATGCCGGATAGTGGCTGCTGCATCCAGAAGGATATGTCCGGCCTGTGTCAGAATGAGGTGCTTGCCCGTATAATCGAATAATTTGGCATGGTACTCATTTTCCAGGTAGCGGATGTGCTGTGAGACAGCCGGCTGTGTGATATGCAGCTCTGCTGCAGCCTTGGTATAGTTCATATGGCGGCAGACACACAAAAACGTATGAATACGAAAATCTAGCATGAGGCGGCTCCTCTCTCAATTAGAAATATAATACGTATCAATAATTTAAGCGTAATCCTCATGAACATTCTACGGTATTTCTGAAATTTAATCAAGGTGTAATACGGTGGAAACAGCTGTACTATGCACGGTTATACTATTTTTCTACTTGTTAACAATATATATCGGTCCATCTTTGGTTCAGGATACACCATTCTCATTTTACGTGTACTACCATTCCAATACGGTACCCGTCTCATCGCGCCATACGGGATTCTTCCAATGATGTCCCACGGCTGCAGCAGCCCGTACCTTTGCTTCGTCTATTTCGATTCCCAGCCCTGGTTTTGTCAGAAGATTGACATATCCCTGATGATAGATAAATACGGACGGGTCTTTCAGATAATCAAGCAGGTCAGATCCCTGATTATAATGGATTCCCAGGCTTTGTTCCTGAATGACCGCATTATATGTGCAGAAATCAATCTGCAGTGCCACCGCAAGGGCAATCGGACCCAGCGGGCAGTGAGGAGCCAGTGCTACATCGTAGGCTTCTGCCATAGCCGCAATCTTCTTCGTTTCCAGGATTCCCCCGCAATGGCAGGGATCGGGCTGGATATAATCGACACCGCCCCGGGCCAGCATCTGCTTGAATCCCCAGCGGGTATAATTCCGTTCCCCTGTAGCAATGGGCGTAGAGAACTGCTGCCGCAGCATGGGGAAAATTTCTTCATTTTCACAAAGAACCGGTTCTTCGACGAAAAGGAGACGGTACGGTTCCAGTTCTTTCATGAGCGTAAAAGCCAGCGGTTTATGGACACGGCCATGGAAATCGACGGCAATATCCATATCATACCCGAATGCTTCCCGGATAGATGCCACACGGGCTACGGCTTCATCAATCTGTCGGTTGTTCTGGATCCAGCCTACCTTGGGAACACCGTTCATCTTAACAGCCCGGTATCCCTGTTCGTATTTTTCTTTTGCCGCCTGCAGCACTTCGTCGGGCTGATCGCCGCCAATCCAACAGTACACTTTCATTTTATCGTGGCATACGCCGCCCAGGAGCTCGTATACGGGCACGCCCAGAGCTTTGCCCTTAATATCCCACAACGCTTGTTCAATACCAGAAATGGCACTCATCAGGACGGGACCGCCTCGATAAAAGCCAGCGCGGTACAATACATTCCACAAGTCTTCAATCCGCCCTGCCTCTTTGCCGATAAGGTACTCTTCCAATTCCGTAACAGCAGCCGCTACCGTATCAGCTCGTCCTTCAATAACAGGTTCCCCCCATCCTGATAGCCCTGTGTCAGTCGTAATCTTTAAAAAGAGCCAGCGGGGTGGTACCTTAAATAATTCTATCGATTGAATTTTCATGTTTACGCCTCCTCACACCTATGGCAGATGACTCATAAGATTATCTTATACATTTCCAATTATATCAATTGCCTTGTCCAACCGCAACATCCCGGTGCCAGGTGGGCCTGAAGCGGTCCCTCTGGACGATGTATCGGCGATTCATGGCAGACAAATCCTGCCCTGGAACAAAAAAGCGGGCACACGAAACAGGGTTGTTTCGTATGCCCGCCTATCCGGACTTATTCCTCTTCTTTTATGACTTCTGCTTTAAATACCATGGCCACATCCGCATCGGAACAACAAAATTCTGCCGTTCCTTCCGGCTGTCCCGGCAATGTGCCACCGTAGCGCAGGATATCAATATAGGGAAAGGCGCAGTGAAGTGCCATAGGGCAAATCTTGCCCCGTTCGGTATCATAATCAAACACTTCACCGACATGATGACCACGGTGGCAGCCCATTTTCCCTAACTTTCCCGTAATGGTCAGCCGTATGTCCGGCCGTTTTCCTCGTGCCATACTACTCTCCTTTTCTGAGCGGACTAATGGTGTCCAATGAGATTCAGACATTTTCTGCTATTCCGAATACTTGTAACCCATTAGCCATAGTCTGACTGGTGACGTATTCTACATCGAGGCCGCGCAGCCGGGCTATTTCTTCTGCCACATACCTCACATAGGCCGGCTCATTGCGCCTGCCCCGGTACGGCGGCGGTGTCAGGTAGGGACTATCCGTTTCGATGAGAATGCGTTCCATCGGGATCCGGGAGGCCACCTGTTTTGCCCGCTTGGAATTAGGAAATACGACTGTACCGGTAAAGCCAAAATAAAACCCCATGCGGATCAGTTCTGTCGTCATTTCCAGGCTCCCGGAATAACAATGGAAGACGCCGCGCAAGCCCTTTCCATACTGACGGAGGATTTCCATCGTATCGCCGTGGGCCTCCCGGTCATGAATGTCGATAGGAAGGTCCAAATCGCGGGCCAGACCTATCATCTCAATGAAGATTTCTTTTTGCGTGTCCCGTGCCGGCGTATCGTAATGATAATCGAGACCCACTTCGCCGATGGCCACGACAGACGGTTCCTGTTCCGCCATACGGCGGATTGCTTCTATATCACCAGGCTGTACGCGGCCTGCTTCCTGCGGATGGATTCCTACCGCAGCATATATCCCGTCATAGTGCCGTGCCAGTTCTACGCAGGCTTCAGAAGACTGCCGGTCCGTCGCCGGGCAGAGCATCCTTCCGATACCGGCAGCACGGGCACGCTCCAGCACGGCCGGGCGGTCCGCATCATACGCTGCATCGTAAAGATGACAGTGTGTATCAAACAACATCAGCGGACGCGGCTTCCCGGTGCCATGCCATCGACAAAGACGACCTGCAGATGATCGTTGCCATCCGATGCTGCCAGCAGCATCCCTTTCGATTCTACACCGCACAGCTTAACCGGTTTCAGATTCGTCACGACAATAACGTTATGACCAATCAGGTCTTCCGGCTTATAATACAGAGAAATACCACTGACAATCTGACGGGTTTCTGTACCCAGATCAACCTGGATTTTGAGAAGTTTTTTGGCTTTCGGTACTTTTTCACAGACTACAATTTTGCCGACGCGGAGATCATTTTTGCCGAAATCATCAATGTTGATTTCATCTTTGAACGGTTCTTTTGCTGCAGGGCAGGCAGCGGCCGCTTTCTTTTCTTCTTCCGCTTCAGCAATTTCTTCTTTCGGATCATACCGTGGGAACAAAGGCGCTCCTTTGCAAACTTTCGTACCTGCCGGATACAGGCCCCATGTCTGTCCATCTGCCAAAATTGCCTGGGAGAAATCACCCAGCCCCAGCTGTTTCCATATTTCAGCAGCCGCCGACGGGATGACCGGGCTTACCAGCATGGCAATGATACGCTGTACTTCCAGGAGATTGTACAGAACAGTCTGGAGGCGTTCTTTTTTAGCCGGGTCTTTGGCGAGAATCCACGGTGTCGTTTCATCGATATATTTATTGCTGCGATGGATCAGAGCCCATGTATCGTTAAGGGCGTCATTAATCTTCATGTCATCCATCTGCTGTTCGTATTTTTTAGCAGTTTCAACGGCCATCTGGGACAATTCGCTGCCCACCGGTTCTGCAGCCGAAGGACCGGCTGCCACTCCGTTTTCATACTGTTCAACCATAGCCAGCGTACGATGGAGAAGATTGCCCAGGTCATTGGCCAGATCGGCATTGATCCGGTCGATAAAGGTCGGCAGAGAGAAGTTGCCATCCTGGCCGAGACGGATTTCACGCATCAGATAATACCGGAGTGAATCGGCGCCATAGCGTTTAATCAGTGGAATCGGATCGACGACATTGCCCAGGGATTTACTCATCTTCGTCCCATCGACAATCAGCCAGCCGTGACCGAATACTTTTTTAGGCAGTGGCAGACCGGCACTCATCAGCATAATGGGCCATATAATTGAATGGAACCGTACAATTTCCTTACCGACCAGATGAAGATCTGCCGGCCACCATTTTTTGAAGCGTTCTTCATCAAATACATAGCCGGCCGAAGTCAGGTAGTTAGCCAGGGCATCATACCAGACATATACGACATGTTTCGGGTCCCAGGGTACGGGAATCCCCCAGTTAAAGGACGTACGGGATACGCACAAATCTTCCAGACCGCTTTTGACAAAGGCAATCATTTCGTTGCGGCGGGCTTCCGGCTGAATGAAATCAGGATTTTCATCGATGAATTTCAGCCAGCGGTCCGTATAATTGCTCATCTTGAGGAAATAAGCTTCTTCCGAAACGAGTTCCAGCGGGCGGCCGCAATCCGGGCAAATGTGTTTACCTTCGGGCAGTTTGTTTTCCGGCCAGAACGATTCACAGGGAGTGCAGTACCAGCCTTTGTATTCTCCTTTATAAATATCTCCCTTGTCATAAGATTTCTGCATCAGGGCCTGCGTCACTTTGACATGATCGGCATCAGTCGTACGGATAAAGCGGTCATGGGAAATGTTCAGTTCCTTCCAGAGTTCTTTGAAAAGAGCCACGATGCC
>NZ_ONTA01000154.1:0-2528 GCF_900320625.1 Megasphaera sp. DJF_B143 | reverse complement strand
TTTAGGATCCCGTGCCGCATCGAGCAACTCGTGAAATTTTTGATCTATCCGTTGAAGTTCTTCTTTGGATTCTGAACGCAGATCAATCGTGAAAGACGCATGTTCGGCGATGGAATTTATCGTCGATCCACCCTGAATCGTTCCTACATTATATGTCGTTTTAGGATTGGCCGGTACATCCAGATTATAGAGGTTCCAGATAATGCCGGAAGCGATGGCAATGGCATTATCGTTACCAAAGTTTCCCCAACTATGACCGCCTTCCGCCTGTATATCAATCTGATAACGACGGGAACCGACGGCCAGATTGATGAATGAATCACTGTTACAATCAATAGCGACCATTTCACTGACTTCGTGAGCATGGTCTGTCATGAACTGGCGGATGCCTTTGAGGTTTCCCAGCCCTTCTTCTCCTACATTGAACAGAAAGAAAGCACCTGCCGGCAGTTCGATATGAAGCGATAAGATCATTTCTGCAAAGAAGAGAAGACTGGCTACATTGGCGCTGTTATCACCACAAGACGGTGCTGCGAATATATTGCCTTCGATTTTCGGCTTGATAGAGGATACTTGATTAAATACTGTATCAATATGAGCTCCGTACACAGGATGCTTATTGCCTTTTGTTACCTGACAGGGCCAGATGACATTACCTGCCGTATCTATATAAGCTTCTGATGCGCCTAATTTGTGAAGGTAATTTAAAATCCAGTCCGCTTTAGCCTGTTCTGAACCTGTCGGTGACGGCAGACTGCAAATTGTTGTCAATAATTCTATGAGATGGCGTTCATTTGTCCTGGCAAAACGGTCTATCTGTTGTGTGACAGATGTATTCATTAAGATTCCCCCTTTTGGCTATCATACCATGCTTATTATACACCACGGATGGGGAATGGTATATGGATATATTTCGCAATTTCATATTGCGAAAACAACTAAAAATATTATGATTATATATGAAAATATATAATCAATTAAAAAAATAATACGTTTAACCCATTGACATTTTAAGGCGTGTGGTGTATCATTCAAACATACCTAAACAAATTCAAAGACAGGAAGATGCAATGGCGCATAGTACTATGTGTCATTGCTCTTTTTTTTAGGTAACCTGCTGATCTGGTGCATACAGACCGACATGTGTTGTATTTAGGGGGGATTATTATGGGGAAGTACATCTTAAAACGAGTGCTTATTTCTATCCCGGTCTTGTTTCTCATATCCATCGGTGCATTTGTCCTGGTTCATCTGACACCGGGGGATCCGGCCGACATGTATATTTCACCGGATATGACGGCAGCCCAGGTGGAGATGACACGAGCCGCTCTGGGACTGGACAGGCCCTTATTTATCCAGTATGTAGACTGGATGGCTAATTTCCTGACTGGGAATATGGGATTTTCCTTTGCAGACCGCCAGCCTGTACTGGATATCATTTCCCAGCGCCTGGGACCAACACTGCTTCTCATGAGTATCAGCCTTATTGTAGCTTATGCGACGGCTATTCCACTAGGAATCATAGCGGCCCTTCATAAAAACTCGAAACTGGACCGGGCTATCATCGGCTGGACATTCTTCAATGTTTCCTTTCCACCGTTCTTCCTGGGACTGGCTTTGATTTACATCTTTGCTGTTGAACTGGATCTGCTCCCGACGGGCGGCATGGAAGTCCTCGGGATGGAAAATGATGGCATCGACCTGGCGGAACATCTGGTTCTTCCCGTCATCGTTATGGCGTCGCAGTTTTCTGCAAATATGATCCGGTACGTACGGGCCAGCGTCCTGGAGGTGCTGGGTCAGAATTATATCCGCACAGCCTTGGCAAAAGGACTTAAGTGGCGTCAGATTTTACGGTTCCATGTACTGCGCAACTCTCTGATACCTATCGTTACGGTCATTGGGACCGACCTGCCGAAAGTTATTGGCGGCGCAGTCATCACCGAACAGATTTTTCAGTGGCCCGGTATTGGATCACTTACCGTAGCAGCCATTAATTCCCGGGACTATCCCGTACTCATGGCAATTGTTATTTTGTCGGCAATCGCCGTTCTCATTGCGAATCTGACCGTTGATATTGCCTATGCGGCTATTGATCCACGTATCAAGTATAGTAAATAGGGGATTTGAAAAGGGGGGACAGGAATGGAAGCAAATAAATTTGTTTTGGTACATCAAAACAGTATCGGTGCTTCATTCGGACTGAATGCCCTGAGTGGCAAAAAAGAAAAGGAAAAAGAAGAAGTTCCTGAATCTTGGGGGAAAATCACATGGCGCCGGTTCTGTAAAAACAAGGTGGCTGTATGGAGCCTGGTTCTCTTTGGAGCGATTATCCTGATGGCCATCCTGGCACCACTAATCTCGCCATTTGATCCGGTACAGACGACGGGAGCTTTCGATGAAGGCCCATCAGCTGCTCATCTGCTGGGGACAGACGATGTCGGACGTGATGTACTGAGCCGCCTCATATATGGTTCACAGGTTTCATTGATTGTTGGCATCGGGTCGGTTGTCATCTATGCGGCAAT
>NZ_ONTA01000017.1:0-2264 GCF_900320625.1 Megasphaera sp. DJF_B143 | reverse complement strand
AGCTGCCGTACAGGGCCGGTCTGTCATTATCGGATCGGGCCTTACGGGACTGGAAACGGCCGCCGTGCTTTTGAAGGACCACCATCCGGTCAGTCTGGTTGAAATGATGCCTGTCATCGGCGGCGCTATTTTCCCGGCCGTCCTGAATGATGAAATGAGCCGAATTACACCGTACCATCCGGATATTTACACGGGTCACAGCATCCGTTCTGTCCAGGAACATACGGTGACATTGGAACGGCTGAGCGATCATGAGCAGGTCATCCTTCCGGCCGATACGGTCATTTTGTCTATGGGGCTTGTACCGCGGCAGGATACGGTCGATGCCTTCCGGACAGCGTTTGATACAGTACGCGTCATCGGCGATGCGGCCGGCGGGGGACGGATTGCCACGGCGGTTCAGCAGGGCTATGAGGCCGGGTTCACGCTCCTTCGCAACGAAAACATGTAAGATGAAATAAAATATGTAAAACAGAACAAAAATATTATTATTTAAAATAATATGATAAAAATAATTAAAAATATATAATAAAGATATTGACATGATAAAAAATAAATGGTATAGTATGACCATCTCATTCATCGTTTTGATGGCGGGATGAAAACTTATATGCCGGGCAATGAGGCCTTCTGCAATGTAAAACTGCAGGAGGCCTTTTTTGTACCGTAAAAGGGGGAATATGTATGTTTATCATCGAGAGTATCATAAGTGGCATGATGGCCATTGCTGATGTCATCTGGGGCTGGCCTATCCTGATACTGACATCATTCGTTGCGGTTTACATGACGGTCCGGCTCCGGTTCTTCCAGTTCCGCCATTTCGGGCTCATCATGAAAGAAACCTTCGGTAAAGTCTTTGATAAAGGCTCTGGCGAAGGCAATATCAATCCCTTCAAGGCAGCCTGCACGGCCCTGGCGTCTACCCAGGGCGTAGGCAATATTGCCGGCGTATCCGTCGCTATCGCTACCGGCGGTCCCGGTGCGGTATTCTGGATGTGGTTCATCGCCATGCTGGGCCTCATCGTCAAATTCTCGGAAGTCACCCTGGCCGTGGCTTACCGGGAAAAAGACCCCGATACGGGCGAATGGCACGGCGGATTTCCCTGGTTTGTCAAAAACGGTCTGGGAAAGAAATGGAAATGGCTGTCCCTCATCTGGACGATTACTCTGGGCCTGGGCATGATGGTCGGACCGGCTGTACAGTCTAACGCTATTGCCCAGTCGCTGAGCGGTTCTTTCGGTATCTCGCCTTTATATATCGGTATTGCCGTCGCAGTCCTCATGGGGCTGGTCCTGGTCGGCGGTCTGAAGAGCCTTTCTAATTTTGCCAATGCCGTCGTTTCCTTTATGGCTGTTATCTATATCGCCGTTTCTGTCGTCGTCATGATCGTCAATGCGCCGGCTATCCCGGCAGCCTTTGCCATGATTTTCCACGACGCCTTTACCGGTACGGCCGCATCGGGCGGCTTCCTCGGTTCGTCGGTCATGCTGGGGATCCGCTGGGGCCTGGCACGGGGCATTTTCTCCAACGAAGCAGGCACGGGCACGGCACCGCTGGTCCATTCGTCGGCCTCGGTCAATCACCCGGTCAAACAAGGTTTGTGGGGCGTTTTTGAAGTATTCTTCGATACGATCGTCGTCTGCACTATGACGGCTATGGTCGTCATGACCTCTGGCGTCTGGGACAGCGGTGCTACCGGGGCGGCTCTTACGGCAGCGGCCTTTGGGGAAGGCTTTGGCGGCAACGTGGCAGCAGCCGGTATGTTCATTGCCGTCGTCATCGCTTTCTTCGGGTTTACAACGGCCGTGGTCAATGCCTATTATGGCGGTATCTGCCTCAATGCCCTGGGCTTTAAAGGTGCGCCGGTTAAAGTATTTTACGCACTGGCCAGTGTTTTCGGCATTGTCGGTGCCATCGGAGCCCTTAATACCGTATGGGCTACCTTCGATTTCTTCTTCGGCGTCTGTGTCCTTTGCAATCTGGTCATCATCTTCGTCATGCGCGATAAAATCGTCCTCCTCGTACGGGATTACGAAGAACGGCTGCTCACCCAGTCCTGGGATGCTACGGCTGCCGATGCGGTCGAACGCCTGGGCCTGATGGAAAAACCGGAAGATGCATCGTCCCTGCGGGAAGGCATCAAAATTTCATAACCTTTCTCCCTGCTGGATCTCCTCATATTCCCAGAAAAAAACTGTAGTGCCCTCTATGAGAGCCTGCAGTTTTTTTCTGTGCTGCTGGCAAAAGAGCAGATAAAAATTCT
>NZ_ONTA01000080.1:0-7302 GCF_900320625.1 Megasphaera sp. DJF_B143 | reverse complement strand
TTGCTATCGGTCCCTGCGGTGAAGAAATCGAATTTTTCCAGGAAAAATAATCTTTTATATATCCGGACATGCAACAGACGGGCCTGCCATATTTTGACAGGTCCGTCTTCTATTTTGCATCCTATGCTATACATGGAATAAACGGCGATTAATGATGATGGGAAATGGTCGATACGCCTTTGACGCCTTCTTCTTTGGCAGAAACGGCTACTGCAGCACCATCACCGCATTTCATCTGGCGCATACGGGAAAGAATACTGTGCCGGTATCCATATCAGGCATTTGTTATCAGGCAGCTCCATGATTTGCCGGCTCAGGCAACAGGAATGAACAGGCTGAGGCCCCTATCGTGCATGCCGTAATGATTTCCATCGCTGCTATCAGTCCATATATATCAGCAAACCATCCCAGGACGGGAACGAGCATTCCTCCAATACTGAAAGCCAGCCCCATGGTAACGCCCGATGCAAATCCGATGCTGCGTGCCAGGTAGCGCTGTCCCAGGACGACATAAGCCGAATAGGCACCGCTCACGCAGAAACTGAGTGGCAGCAGCAGAGCATAGACCATCCAGATTTGCGTAGAAATCGTGGCCAGTATCATGAGAGGTACAAACAAGATACAACACAGGCGGAGTGTCCATACACAGCCATACCGGTCAGCCAGATTGCCACCCCAGAGCGTCATGACGATACCAGAAAGAGAAAGAACCGACAGGACCAGACTTCCTACCGCTTCCGATGCTCCCAGCATGTTGATACAGAACAGGGGCAAAAAACTAAATAGCGACGAGACGGCAATGGCCCGGAATATGATGACGACCGTAAGCTTGGAAAACTGTCGCCAGTCATTTTTTCCTGTGACAGTACTATCTGGAACGGTTTCCCGGGAAGTCAGAAAAGGAGACACAAGCTGTGCAGCCTGCCGGAGCGATGGAAGAGTCCGTACGAAAAGCAATGACATAATAGCCGCAATGCCGGCAAAAACGACCATGCCATGCATGCCAAACGAAGTGATAACCCCGACGACCAGGAGCGGCCCTACGCCAAATCCCCCGTTGCCACCAACAGAAAAAATTCCCATCGCTTTGCCTTCGTTCCTTCCGGAAACGGCATGAACCAGACGGGCTGCCTCGGGATGAAACATAGAACCTCCGACCCCCATGAGTGCAACGACGGTAAAAATAGCCCAGTAATCTGAAAAAAATCCCGTCAGGGAAAAACAGGCTCCCGACAAAAAGACGCCCGCTACCAGAAACCATGATTGGGACAACTTATCGGACAGGTAACCAAAGACAGGCTGAATGACCGATGACAAAAAGGACGAGGCAAACATGAGCCCACCGACGGCGGCATAATCGAGATCGTAATACAGTACGAGGAACGGCAACAGGGCTGGCAGCGCTCCTCCGCTTAAGTCAGTACAAAAATGGCCAAGCGAAAGCAGATACAAATATCGTTTCATCGTAAGTCTCCTCAATCATAAAATACACTGCGCAGAACATGTCCCCAATGCCGCACTTTATCAGGCTTGTCCGGCCAGTATTCTAAAAGAAGTGGCATGATTTCATAATCGACGATTTCCATGAGCCATTCTTCAGTATATTCCGTCTGACCACAGAAATACCCATGACCGATGCAAAAGCCCCGTCCCAGCCGGGGATCCTCGGAAATCTCTGCATTGAGTTTTTTTATGCGGGTAATCAAGGCCGTAAATGTATCACTATCGAGCTTCTTCATATACTCTTGAAATCCATCAGAATCAAATTCGGGAATCAGTTCAAAAAATCCAAAGCGGCGGCGCAGGATATAATCGCGGATGGAAACCGTATCCGCCATATTCATCATACCGATGATATATATATTTTTCGGTACAGAAAAAGGCATTCCGTTGCAGGAAAGTGTTACAGATGTACCGCGGTATGGTTTTTCAATGAGCATCAGTAATTCGCCAAAAATTTTGCTGATATTCCCCCGGTTGATATCGTCGATAATGAAGAAAAAAGGCTTGTTTGGCATATTGGCGGCCCGCTGGCAGAACCGGTAAAAAATGCCGTACCGGAACACATAGCCTGTATCCTGAGGTTTATACCCTGCCACAAAGTCGTCGTACCCAAAGCTTTCGTGAAAATGGACAAATTCAATGCGGCTGTCATCCCGTTCTCTCATCATCGCATAAGCAATACGCCGTGCCGTGTAGGTCTTACCCACGCCGGGGGCCCCTTGGAGGATGATATTTTGTTTATGCTTCAAAAGAGAAATCAGAGTAGCAAAATGGCCACGGCTCATATAGACTTCCCGGATAAAATCATCATGGGTATAAGGCTTAACCACCCGCTGGTGGTCCACCGGGTTTTCATCACGGATAAGATCCATGATAGACGTATACTCACTTCGGGTCAATTTAAATAAATTTCCCTGGGGATTTTCAAAATATTCCATCCGCCGGAGCTCTGGCACAGCCTGCACTGCCGTATATCCAATAGGATGTACCAGACCTTCCACTTTTTCCAGATAGATATTTTCACCGTCGCTTTCTTTGACAATTTTTCCAATAGCTACAATCTGGCGCACCGGCGATGATTCATAACAAATAAGGAAGTCCCCGCTTCGTGCAGCCAGGAAATTTTCAAAAACGCGCCGCTTATTGCCGTTTTCATTATACAGGGAAAAGCTGCGCGGTTCCCCTATGCCCATAGAAGAAAAGCTCCACAACACGGGGTTGACACTAAACCACCAGGCCGCATGCCTTCCTTCAGGAAGCGATACATGCGCATATAAATTTACCCGCGACAAATCGACCTGTTGCAGGGCCTCTGCCAGTTCATCCCGCAATTTCCAGATATATCCGCCATCGGCATTGTGTTCATCTATCTTTCCCACGTATAAAATAGGCCACCATTTGGCGCTTTCGTCTTCTGTAGTCAGGACGTTGCAATCCGTTTTTTCCGCTACCCGTTTTGCCAGGGAAACAGAACAGAAATTATAAAAATTTTTAGGCTCACCATATTTATTGGCCAACTGCCGGCATGTTGCCATTCCTCCAAAATCGAGGAACCGCCGCATCACTTCCAGGCTGCTTTCCGTAAATACGGCATCATCCTGCAATAAAGCGACCCAGTCCTGAACAGACAATTCCGGGCTGTACCCAATGGGCAGCCAGTCCGGATCGCCACTGCCGATGCCTTTTTTCGAATAAATACGACTGATATACATGCAAAGGTCGACGGTCAGCGTATGGCACGAGGTGTCAGCCCAGCAGTTGTCATGGCGCTGCGCCCTGTACACCGTCTGCAGTTCGCTGTCTTGTTGAATGGCATCACAGATTTCATCAAAAAGGCCATAGGCACCGATGAGATTTCCTGCATGAGCACCGCGGTGAGGCATAAATGAACTATGAAGTTCTTTCGCTACGACACGGCAATCGGAATAATTGTACAGGTAATACCGGTCGGGATAACGGAGCCACAAATACGTACTGATGGCGTTCAATTTCTGATAATGCTGCTTCCAGATGCCTTCCCCATATTCCCGCCGGATATGTTCGGCATCTTCCCGGAACCGTTCTACGCGGACCGCCAGGTCCTTTTTTTCGTCAAAAAGATTGGAAAACATAGCCTTGGTCGCATCCCGGTTGACGGCCGCAAAGCCACGCATAACCCCGCGGGGATAATAATTAACCGACGTAAGCAAATCCTTTGTCCGGGCCGTAGCAGCCGTAAACATTTCTTCAAAATCCCGGGCCGTAAAGTCCCATGCCGTCTGAAAACAGCGCACAGCTTCCCACTTATACTTTTCCAACGGCCAGCGCTGGGGAAAATCCCTTTTATATTCAGTCAGAATGTCCTTCAACTTATCTCTATCGATCATGGCGGTCCCCTTCTTTCTCGTCTGCCAGGGCGGACTTGGATACATACTAGTTGTATTGTACCATGTTTGCCGCGGAAAATAAAAGAAACCGCCCGTGAGGCGGTTTTGTAGTGACCCCCAAAAGTTAGACCTAAAAATCTAACGAATGGGGGTCAGTTCATTTCACTTCCTATGATTTCTCTTTTCTTTTTACGCCTCTTTCCTCTGCTATATAAGGCGGGCGGCCCTTGCTTTCATTATAAATACGGCCGATATATTCCCCCATAATTCCCATGAACATGAGTTGTACGCCGCCGATAAACAAGATGACCGAAATAAGGGACGGATACCCGGCTACATCACCGCCGTATACGAGTGTACGTACGACGATGAAACACATATATAAAGACGCCAGAAAGGCCAGCAGACAGCCTGCAAAAGAAGCCGCCCGCAATGGGGCCGTCGTAAAACTGGTAATGCCATCTACAGCGAGGTTAAAAAGCTGCCAGTAGTTCCATTTCGTTTTGCCCGCGGCCCGGGGCGGACGATCAAAGAGAATTTCTTTCTTTTCAAAACCGATCCAGCTGAAAAGCCCTTTGGTATAGCGCTGACATTCCCGCAGACTGCACAAAGCCAGGACGCAGCGGCGGTCCAGAAGGCGGAAGTCGCCCACATCCTGCTGAACGGGAACGGACGTCAGTTTTTTCAACAATTTATAATATACGTGGCTCGACCATTTTTTGAAAAATGTTTCTCCTTCCCGGCAGCGGCGGCGGGCTGAGACATCACGGTATCCTTTTTCCCACCAGGCAATCATTTCCGGCAGAAGTTCCGGCGGATCCTGTAAATCAGCATCCATGATGACCAGGGCATCGCCATCAGCATAATCCATACCAGCCAGCATAGCCGCTTCCTTTCCAAAGTTACGGGATAGAGAAATATAAGAAACGCGGGCGTCTTTTTCATAAAGCTCCCGGATAATCGATATTGTACGATCGTGGCTGCCGTCGTTGACAAAGATAAAAGTGAACTGGTAATTTTCTATCTGTTCCAGAACCGAGCTGGTCCGTTCATAAAACTGGTGGAGTACTGCTTCTTCATTGTAGCAGGGTACGAGAATGTCTATACGCTTCATGGCAATACGCCCTCTTTCAACGGCCGGTTAATCAATACGGTATAATCCTCTTCTTCCATACGCTGGTATATATTCCCGTCAAGGACACTCAGTGCCTCTTCAAGGTATTTCGGCTGTACTACGACAATGACCGGCTGGCTGCTATGCCAGACATCATACAGTTCCTTACTGCCATAATACATCCCCGTACGATCCGTATGGTGAATGCCGAACTCCAGTTCACCCATAAAATTGGCAGCCGCCACGGGCCGGTCCAGATAATATACCAGCCCCGGAATGAAAGAACCGTACATAATAATCGGCGTATCTTCCGACGGATGCAGAGTCTTAATATCCTGGCTGACCTGATAGGCTGACTGGTGATCATGGATCTGCCCCTGCACCTGATGGGCGCCAAGTCCAAAGCCATAGGCCATACAGCTTAGAATCAGGAAAACAGCAAAGAAACTGCGGCGCTTTTTATAAGACCAGCAGGCTGCCAGCGTACCTGCAAGAAGGGACGCGATGAGCAGGCCGCCATTTTTCAGGAAATCTGGCACAGTCAGGAAATCCGTATGCATGAGATAGGCAATCCCGCCAGCCGTAAATAACAAACAGAGCACGGAGTTTACAAAAAAGCTGTGGCATAGCCAGTCTTTTTCTCTCCGGCACCGTTCCAGTGATGCTGCCAGAAGGACCGATAACGGCAGCCAGCAGGGAAGAATATAGGTCGGCAGTTTGGAATCAGAAATGCTGTAAAAAACGTAAATAAGGCCTGCCCAAAGTCCGAGGAACAAAATATCCTGCCGATGCCGCAGGGTACCCGGCCGGCGCAGGATGCCTTTTTTGCTGAAAAAAGTCAATAAAAACCCGGTCCAGGGCATCGTGCCAGCCAGCAGGACCGGCACAAAATAATACCAGGGATGAAACCGTTCATGCATCTTGGTAGCAAAGCGGAGAAAGTGTTCACGGATAAAGAAAAAGTAAAAAAAGTCAGGATTCCGCTGGCATACCATATAATACCACGGCACAGCGATGACAAGGAACAGCAGGATTCCCGGCAGATAAAACAATTTCAGGAACAGGCGGGGCCGTTTCGTACAAAGGGCATACCAAAAAATAATCCCGCAGGGAAATACGATGGAAATCAGCCCTTTGGTAAGCATGCCGAATCCCATAAATGCATAAAATAGCAGCAGATATTTCTTATTTTCCGTTCTCTCAAATACATAAAAGGTGACCAGGCAGGCATCAATAAAAAAAGTCAGCGCCATGTCGAGGACACCGATGGAAGCGACGATGAGCTGCAATGCTGACGTTGCCAGAATGACGGCCGCCATAACGCCCGTACGACGGTTGTACATTACCCGGGCAAGCCAGAAGGCCAGCAGGACATTCCCCAATCCCGAAAGGGCCGGCAGGACACGTCCCGTAAATTCACGGAAACCAAAGAGTTCCATGGAAAGAGCCGTTATCCAGTACTGAAAGATTGGTTTTTCAAAATACGGCATATAGTCAAAATGAGGCGTAATGTAATCGCCGGAAAGAACCATTTCCATGGCTACCCGGTGATATCTTCCCTCATCTAATTCAATCAGATGATAGGAACCAATATGAGCCAGGTACAGGAAAACCGCAGCAAACAATAAAACAAAAAAAATCAGACGCTGATGACGCCGTATGGCACAATTCATATTCATTTCCTCCCACTGTATCCTATATAGTGACAGTATACAGCTTCTATCTAAACAAAACCTAAACAGGCCTGTAACATTTTTTATATCCCTGATTCCAAAAAAAAGCAGCTGGAACAAAACCGCCCCGCAGGTTGGTTCCGCTTAACAGCCGGCAGAGAAAAACCCTCTATCCAGTATACATGGAATAGAGGGTTTTTACTAGAGCAAAGTACAATAATCAGGAAGCAGAACCGACTTTTTTGTTCATATTGATGCCAATCGGGAAAATGCAGAGTCCGATGGCAAAGGCCATAAAGAGGATAATAGCCCAGTAATACGATCCCGTCAGTGTGACAATCATACCGACGAGAATCGGTACGATGGCGCCGCCGATATTGCCCATAAAGTTCATGGCACCGGCAACAATGCCGACATCATCTTTTTGCGAAATAGCAGCCGGCATCATCCAGAACGTCGCACCAACCCATTTTTCACAGAACATGGCAACAGACATATACACGATAGCCAGCGTCATGGATGTAGCCGTACTGAGAAGATACATGGCGATTGCCATCACGATTCCCAGACCTGCCAGGGCATACTTAACGACTTTGCTGGGGTCATATTTCATGCACATCGTATCAATCATATAGCCGCCAAAGAG
>NZ_ONTA01000139.1:0-4840 GCF_900320625.1 Megasphaera sp. DJF_B143 | reverse complement strand
CTTAATGGCATGATGGGCCAGATAGCCGATACCCATGACAGGGACAATACCGGCTGCCACATGGGCCAGTGTAAGTCCCGTATCGGTGCGGAACCAATTTTCCCGGCGGAATAAGTTCCAACAGCGATACTGATATAACATGCGGATAAACTTTTCCTTGTAAATGATGAGCACAGAAAGAATCGCACCAAGCTGGATAAACACTTCAAACACGCTGGCCCGGGGACCGTCAAATCCCAGCCAGTCACCGACAAGAATCATATGACCGGTGGAAGATACAGGCAGATATTCTGTAAAGCCTTCGACAATGCCGAGGATGACGGCAATCATATAATCGTTCATTGATATAACTCCTTTGTCATAAATCCATGAGTGGTCAGAAAACAAAACCTTTCACACGCATAGAAAAAATTATATCACACACCTTGACAGAAAGATAGAGAAATCCGTAAACATGTCCGGACCAAATGGATATCCGGCAAAACATAACAGGAGCTGCAACGAAATGAATCGTCTTCACTTCGTTGCAGCTCCTGTTATGTTCATGCTTATAAAACGACAGCTTACATCCTGCCACCTACAGGCCAGACCTTCTTCTGGTCCGCCTTAATCAAGACTCATGACGTGATTCGGGTCTTCAATCGTAAATTTAGCGTATTTCGGATCACCTTTGTGTTCAAAATACAGCGTGTTGCCTTCAAGATGACCGCGCCAGCTGACGATAATCGGGCATTCACGGCTTAATTTCTTCAGCATTTCAATAGGATTCAAATTTAAAATCGGCGCAAACAAGAACCCGACGTTATCAATCATTACGACACGGGCATTCAGTCTGTGGATAGCTTCGGAAATAAGGGAAATCGCCTTTTCCGGCCGGTCTGCACGGGGAATTTCAAGAAATTCATCATCAAAGAGGTCTTTGGCTTCGCAAATCTTCCAACCATCCTGGAAGGTCAGTTCACGAATCAGTTTGCTCTTGCCTGAACCAGGTCCGCCGATAATGATGAGAAGTTTTTCTTCTTCCTGTGCAATGTACTTCCACCGTTTCAAAACATCTGCATCTGTAACCATGGATATCACCTTCATCTGCAATTATTATTTATATTTATTATACTGGATGCGGGCCTTGTAAGTAAAGCATTTTTCCTATTTATTTTATTAAGTTTAGAAACGGCTTGTAAAATACGGCGTTTTCTACTTCAAACCATAGCGTTCCATGGGGTCCTGGATATTTTTAATGGGTTCGCTGATGAGCAGGACATCATCGACGTAATCCGTCTGATGCTTACTGATGAACACGAGGGAAACGCCTTTTTGGAATGGACTGTCATAATAATAGGCATCGACAAATTGCTCCCCTGCCGGTCCTTTTTCTATACGGCTGGGTTCACCATAAAGGGAAAATATCGTTGAGAGGCGGTATCCCAGGGTGGCTCCGCGGCCGGTATAACTGCTATTCGTAAGGAGAAATACTTTCTTTACCATATTATGCCGGTCTACTTCGACGCCATACGTACCGTACAGCCAGAATTTACCCCCGCTGCGTTTGACCAGATTGGTCCACATATTATATTTATTGGCTACAAACGGTTCGTTGACACCATATCCCACGAGAGTAAAATCTCTTGGTGTCCAGCCGCCGATTTTTTCCAGAGGCCGCCCTTCAATATACGGCGGTCTGGGCGGCAACAGGGCAACACGGGCCACTTTACGTTCCCCGATGGCAAAGACCAGGACATGATCCTTTCCTGGGTTTTCATAAACGAAATAATAGACATTGGCATCGGCATCGCGCAATACTTGCAAAGGACGTCCGTATTTGCGTACCAGGAGTTCTGCCGGGTGGCCGAGATGAATCCCCGGCCCGATATAGACATCCGGCCCCTCAGCCAGTGTGACAGAATCGACACCGGGGTGGACTGCCTTCCGGCCGGCCGCCGCTTCTTTCAAAATCTGAGGCGTATCATTGCGCAGGCGTACCGTCATGTCCAGGTCCTTGCGGTTATATTTCAGTTCTGTATAATGGGCACTCTGGGCATATTTCGTCGGGCTGCCAAAAATACGTTTTACTTTTTGCAGAGAATCTCCGGCATGAAGGCCGTTAAAGGCAAAATCAGCTTCACTTAACGTCCGGTCTTGTGTGACTTCATCTACGACGAGTCCGTCATGATCTGCAACGGATTTTCCGTCTTTTTCCTGCTGATCCGACGTTTTTCCCGGGCGTTCTGTCTGATTTTTCAGATCTTGTTTTTTGTCCTTCTGCTGCTCTGCCGGCTGTACCGGTACCGAAGCAGGGACAAACAAAGGTATTTCCCCGGACAAGGTAGTTTCCTGTGCCGGCATCTCTGCCGCCAGGGCCGGTGATGAGGCCATCAGACCCAGGCACAGAAGGGTTGCCAGAACACGCAGCGAATACTTCATCATGCGCCCTCCTTTCAAAACGGGATATAGTAAAAACACCCTTCGATGTGGTTCAAAGGGTGTTTTTAACATTATTTCTGTTCCGGACGGCTCAGTGGGAATAAGAGGACGTCGCGGATAGAGGCACTGTTCGTCAGGAACATGACGAGACGGTCAATTCCGATACCCAGACCACCCGTCGGCGGCAGGCCATATTCCAGAGCGCGGCAGTAATCTTCATCCATCTGATGAGCTTCGTCATCGCCCCGTTCCCGTTCCTTCATCTGTTCGATAAAGCGGTTCCGCTGGTCAATGGGATCGTTTAATTCAGAAAAGCCATTTGCCAGTTCCCGGCCATAAATAAACCCTTCAAAACGGTATGTCAGGAGTGGGTTTTCGCGGTCCTGTTTGGTGAGCGGAGAAATTTCCAACGGATGTCCCGTAATGATGGTCGGCTGAATCAGGTTTTCTTCTACAAATGCTTCGAAGAAAGCATTGATGATTTTGCCAACGCCATCGTACTGACCATATTCGACATGATGTTCATCAGCCATCTTGCGCGCCACTCCGATATCCGTAACGCCTTCAAAATCGGCTCCACTGTATTTCTTGACCGCTTCTATCATCGTCATCCGGTCCCAGGGAGGAGTCAGGTCGATTTCTTTATCAATATAAGTCAGTTTCATTGTTCCATAGAGCATTTGTGCCAGTTTGGAAACCATATCTTCTGTAATGAAAATGACATCTTCCAGGTCACCATACGCCTGATACAATTCGACGGTTGTAAATTCCGGATTATGACGGGTATCAATCCCTTCGTTGCGGAAGCAGCGGTTCATTTCATAGACCCGTTCCAGTCCGCCGACGAGGAGTCGTTTCAGATGCAGTTCCGGGGCAATACGCAGATAAATGTCCATATCCAGCGCATTGTGATGAGTTTTGAACGGTCGGGCTGCAGCACCGCCGGCAATAGTATGGAGCATCGGCGTTTCGACTTCCAGGAAATGACGGTCGTCGAGATATTTACGGATTCCCTTTATGATCTGGGAGCGCTTGATAAACGTATCTTTGACTTCCGGATTGACAATCAGGTCCAGGTAACGCTGGCGATACCGCGTTTCTTTATCGGTCAGGCCATGGAATTTTTCCGGCAGCGGGCGCAGAGATTTGGAAAGGAGCGTCCATTTTTCGACGCGGATTGTCGTTTCTCCCGTGTGAGTCGTAAAGACAGGGCCTTCTACGCCGACAATATCACCAATATCGAGCAGTTTGAATAAATCGTAGGACTGTTCACCCAATACATCTTTGCGGAAATAAAGCTGGATTTCCCCGGTAATATCACGGAGCACGCAGAATGCCGTCTTGCCATGGCGGCGGATTGCCATCAGGCGTCCGGCAACGCTGACAAATGTCTGATCTTTTTCCAGTTGTTCTGCCTGTTCTTTGACGTCCTGGGCATGATGATCCCAGTTATATTTCTGACCGAAGGGATAAATGCCCGCATCGATAAACTGCTGCATTTTTTCG
The DNA here is from genome assembly GCF_900320625.1 of Megasphaera sp. DJF_B143. Lineage (NCBI taxonomy): Bacteria > Bacillati > Bacillota > Negativicutes > Veillonellales > Veillonellaceae > Megasphaera > Megasphaera sp. DJF_B143. Next base: position 913 of record NZ_ONTA01000139.1, on the reverse strand, counting down.
CGGCGGACCTTCATCTGGTCATTTAACTTTTCTTCTTCAATCGGTGCTGTATTCTGTTTCGTATCAGCCATAATTATTGGTTCCTCCTAAGTTGTTTATTCTGCATCGGGCGGTAAAATACGGTATTTCAATTCACCTGCCGGTGCTTTGACGGTAACAACAGCCGGATTGGATGCACTGATCCGCTGTCCCAGAATAGCCGAACCTACCGGAGATTCATTGGAAATTCTATTATTGAACGGATCCGCTTCGGCTGTGCCGACTACGGTATAATCAAAGCGGTCCCCCGTTTCTACGTCTTCCAGAATAACTTTGGAGCCCAGGCGTACTTTCGCGCTGCTGTCTTCCGTTTCTTCAATGATTTTTGCCGTACGGATTTTTGCTTCCAATTCGGCAATGTGCCCTTCGACCAGAGCCTGTTCGTTTTTGGCATCATCATATTCTGAGTTTTCACTCAAATCGCCCAGGGCGATAGCTTCCTGGATACGTTTCGATACCTTGATACGGCGGACAGATTTTAATTCATTTAATTCGTCTTTTAACTTCTGCAGACCTTCCTGGGTAATCAGCGTTTCGTTAGCCATGTTATTACTCCTTTGTATTGGATACTTAAATTACAAACAGATACACAAGGCATCGCCCTGTCTATCTGTTATTTTTACCGTAACTTTAATTATATGCATATACGTGCCTGGTGTCAATGTTCTTCCTTTTCCAGCAATGTCCTGATGAGGGACTCAAAAACAGCCGTACTTTCTGCCCTGTTAAGCCGTTCCCGTATGGCTGCCGACCCGTACAATCCTTTCGTGTACCAGGCTGCATGGGAACGCATTTCCCTGAGAGCTGTATAATCGCCCTTATAGGCCCGCAGGGCCTGGAAATGCTCCAGCATCTGCCGGTACCGTTCAGCCGG
>NZ_ONTA01000180.1:0-15344 GCF_900320625.1 Megasphaera sp. DJF_B143 | reverse complement strand
TCATCGTCAACGTTTTGCGATCTACCAGATCCATGCCGAATGCTTCATAATGACGGGTGCTGGCGTACTGATACACCGCTCGCCATAAAGTATTCTTATCGACTAATTTAATAGAAGGAGTAAAATGAACGAAATGCATAATTCCTGGCAGCTCAACACAGTAAAACCGGTACGTCGAATTACCGTCTGCCAGGCTGATGACATCCATTTTTTTAGGCAGGGGAACTTCAATACTGGCATCATATAGTTCCCCTTCGTCGCGAACTACCACTGCTTTTAATATCTTATTGCATCCGGAACAGGAAACGCGGTACTCACCATGATCCTGGCCGGACCGGGAGAGTAAATAGGCAGCAGCTGATCGCGAAGCGTTGCCACAAAACTCGTCTCCCATCATGTCCAGACGTATATCGGCATCGTTATCGGGCCAGGTCAGAAAACCTACTTGCTCTGCGCCGACATACTCAGGCTGCAGCAGTCTGGCTGCTAACGAAGCGTGTTCCTGTTTAGGAATCGCGTCCAATACGAGAATCGTCGTATTGCCACTAGGATCGGCTTTCACATAATGGATTTTCTCTGTCATGTTTACACCTCAATGATGATCCATTCTCTATGCGATGACTGGATACGGGAATAATTCATATACTGCTTATTATAACACATTGCGACTGCATGAACAGCACTAATGCCAAAGTCAATAAAAACTTCTGTCCCCATCGTCATTTTCTTTTGTTATCCCGAGTTATATACTAAAAAATTTAACAAACAATAGGATGGATTGCCAATTGACGCCAGTCTGATTTTCTATTACCATTAAAATGAAATATCTTAATGCATAAGGGGGTCATCTTATGGAAACATCATCTGCTATTGTAGGGCGCCGCAGTATACGGAAATATACCCATCAGCCGGTATCAGACGCCGACCTGCAGGATATACTGGAAGCCGCCGTCCTCGCTCCTTCAGCCAGCAATTTACAGCCATGGTATTTTGTCGTCATCAGAAGTCCTGAAAAAATGGACGCATTAAAAAAATTAATGGCGGAAGCCACTAAAAATCTCATGCCATACTGGCACCGCCGATTTGCCAAATATCCCCGTGTCGTGACAGAGACGGCTGATTTTGTCCGTTTTCTTGGCGACGCTCCTGTCTGTATCCTGGCCTTTCTCCTGCGGACGGAGTATGAAATGCCCATACCGGCCATTCAGAGTGTTGCCGCTGCCATCGAAAATATGCTGCTCACCGCAACAGACAAAGGTCTGGGCAGCTGCTGGCTTACGGCTCCTCTTGCCGGAGGTGTCGGGCAGGAAGTACACGATATGTTTGCTCCTGATAAAGGCGAGCTCGTAGCGATGATCACCCTTGGACATGCCGCCCAGACACCGGCAATGCCCCGCCGTAAAGAAGGGCGTTATATCATCGTCTGACATGATGGACGCCGGTACGTACGCATCGTATCACACTAAAATAACCATTTCTTATCTGTCTGAATGATCGAAAAAAAGCAAAACGGCCGTCATGCGAAACAGTTTTTATTTCGCATGACAGCCGTTTTTCTTTATTTGCTTACCAGATCTTCTTCTACCTGGATATGCAGTTCATGAAGCTGTTTTTTTGTAACCGGTGACGGAGCTTCGCTCATCGGATCAATCGCGTTCTGTGTCTTCGGGAAAGCGATGACATCACGGATAGATTTCCGTTTGAGCATAAGCATGATCATGCGGTCAAGGCCGAATGCCAGTCCGCCATGGGGTGGAGCTCCGTATTCAAAGGCACGGACGAGGAAGCCGAATTTCTGTTCCACTTCTTCCGGTGTCAGGCCGATAGCCTTGAATACACGCTGCTGGATATCGGGCTGATAAATACGTAGAGAACCGCCCCCCAGTTCAATCCCATTGAGTACCAGATCATATGCTTTGGCATATACGTGGGCCGGATCCGTTTCCAGCTTATCCAGATCTTCATCACGCATAGCCGTGAACGGATGATGCATAGCAACATAGCGGTGTTCTTCTTCGCTGTATTCGAACATGGGGAAATCGACGACCCAGGTAAAGGCAAATTCATTTTCGTCGATAAGGTTCATGCGGCGGGCCATTTCTTTACGTAATTCACCCAGAGCCGCCGCAACGATTTTGGGCTTATCGGCAATCATGAGAATTAAATCGCCTGTTTCTGCACCGCAGGCTTTACCAATTTCGCGAAGCTTATCTTCACCAAAGAATTTTTTAATCTGCGATTTCAGTGTTCCATCTTCCAGGAAGCCAATCCATGCCAGGCCTTTGGCTCCATAATGGCTTACATATTCAACGAGGCCATCCAGTTCACGACGTGGGATATCTGCATCACCTTTAACATTGATGGCTTTGACCTGTCCGCCATTGTCAATGACTGTGCGGAATACTTTAAAGTCCGTGTCCTTTACCAGTTCCGTTACATCGGTGAACTTCATGTCAAAGCGGAGATCCGGTTTATCCGAACCATAATTTTCCATGGCATAATCCCAGGTCATACGGTGGATCGGCAGTTTGACTTCATGGCCCAGCGTTTCCTTAAAAATATAATGAACCATGTTTTCTACCAGCGTAAGGATTTCTTCCTGGCTCATAAAGCTCATTTCCATATCCAGCTGGGTGAATTCAGGCTGGCGGTCTGCACGCAGGTCTTCATCGCGGAAGCAGCGGGCAATCTGATAATACCGGTCCATACCGGAGATCATCAAAAGCTGTTTGAAAATCTGCGGGGACTGGGGCAGGGCATAGAACTTTCCTTCATTGACCCGGCTCGGTACCAGATAGTCACGAGCACCTTCAGGCGTGCTCTTGCACAATTCCGGTGTTTCAATGTCAATGAAGCCGTGTTCATTGAGGAATGTACGCATAGCATGCTTTACCTTATGCCGCATGATAAGGTTATTTTGCATTTCCGGACGACGCAGGTCGAGATAGCGGTATTTCAAACGGATTTTTTCATCGACATCGATATTATCTTCAATATAGAACGGTGGTGTCTTTGACGAATTGAGGATACGCAGTTCTTCACAGCGGATTTCCACGGTCCCGGTCTTCATTTTAGGATTGACCGTATCGGCATCGCGCATGCGAACGATACCACGGACTGCCAGGACATATTCCGTACGGACCTGTTCTGCTTTTTCAAACGAGCTCTTTTCGTAATCCGGTGATGCCACGACCTGGACAATCCCCGTGCGATCGCGTAAATCAATAAAAATCAATCCGCCATGATCACGGCGCCGTTCAACCCAGCCGCACAAAATGACTTCTTTTCCCGTATCGGCTTCAGAAACTTCAGCACAATACTGGGAACGTCGTAAACCTTCCATTGTATCCATTACTAACTCATCCCTTCTTATGTGTTTCCATATATGCAACAATCCCATCTAAGGGAACGCTGATCTGTTCTTTCGTGGCCATATTCCGGATCTGTGCCGTATGGCTGGCCAGTTCGTCTTCGCCAATGATGACGGTATATTCCGCATCCATCTTATTGGCAGATTTCATCTGACCTTTCATGCTGCGGCCCATCAGGTCTATTTCCGCATAGATGCCATTTTCCCGCAACGCCTGCTGGATGCAAAATGCCTTTGCCCTGGCTTCATCCCCCAGAGCAACAATGAAGACCGGCTGCTTTTTTTCTACTGGCGGAAGCAGTCCTTGTTCTTTTAATGTCAGAAGGAGCCGTTCCATGCCAATAGCAAAGCCGATTCCCGGAGTAGATGGCCCGCCTACTTCTTCAATGAGGCCGTCATATCGTCCGCCACCGCAGACCGTACTCTGGGCACCTAATGGAGCATACATGATTTCAAAAGCCGTATTCGTGTAATAGTCAAGTCCCCGGACCAGGCGCGGATCCAGTTCAAAGGGGATACCGATGCTGGTCAGATAGGCCTGGACTTTTTGAAAATGGTCCCTGCAGTCATCGCACAAATTATCCGTAATGAGGGGAACGCCCATCTGCATCATTTTTTCGCCATCTTCTTTGCAGTCAAGGACACGAAGCGGGTTTTTTTCCAGTCGTTCGTTGCAGTCTTCACAGAGCTGATCCCGTTTATCTGCAAAGAAATCGAGCAGTTTCTGACGGTATACAGGCCGGCATTTGGGACAGCCGACAGAATTCAGGTGCAGGACTAGATCGGTAAGGCCCAGTTCACGGAACAACTGGAAAGCCATAGCAATGATTTCTGCATCGACAGCCGGATCTTTGGATCCGATTTCTTCTACCCCGAACTGGGTGAACTGACGGTACCGCCCGGCCTGTGGGCGGTCATGCCGGAACATGGGTCCCATATAATAGAATTTGTGGACTTTCTGTTCGCCATACAGTTTATGTTCCAGGAAAGCTCGTACAACAGAGGCCGTATTTTCCGGACGCAGTGTCATGCTGCGGCCGCCGCGGTCATTAAACGTATACATTTCTTTTGTCACGACATCCGTCGTCTCACCGATGCCGCGCAAAAACAATTCCGTACTTTCAAACATAGGTGTGCGGATTTCGCCGAAGCCATAGAGCGAACAAATCTGGCGGATTTTCGCTTCCAGTATCTGCCAGTCTGCCGTCTGTTCCGGCAGGAAATCCTGCGTACCTCTTGGTGCAGTAATTGCCATTACCTATCGTCTCCTCCATATATCATAGCACATAAATGCCGGCGCTGCCTCATTCTTTCAGACAGTGCCTGCACATACGCCTCAGGATCTTTGGGCATATATATCTTTTTCAGACTGTGCCCGTCATGGGACAGGAATTTCGTCGTACTTCCCGGCCCGGCAGACAGGATAGTCTGTCTTTCTTCCATCATCTGTATATTGTACTGACTGATTGTACCGCTCTGTGCATAGCCCACATTGGCAAAACTGCCTGCCATGTATTTCTGGCGGTACATATAGTACGGTATATATCCATGCTGCTGTAGTATTTCCTCACAGTAATGAATCATCCGGGACACTTCTGCAGCCGGTGGAATATGCTGACGCAGGGGATGATGAAATAAAGGTGCCCTCTTTTTTAATGCCAACGTATGAATTGTAACATTTTCCGGGTGCAGTTGGCAAACAATTTCCATATTTTCCTGCATATCCGCCAATGTCTGCTCTGGAAGCCCTGCTATGAAATCCATATTGATGACAGAAAAGCCCATACTGCGGCAACGGGAAAACATGGCAAATACATCCTCAACCCGGTGCCGCCGCCCCAGAAGATCCAGGAGATGCTGCTGCATCGTCTGTGGATTGACACTGATACGGTTGACACCATACCGGCGCAACAGTGTCAGTACGTCTTTGCCCGTCGTATCAGGCCGTCCCGCTTCAACGGTCCATTCCTCAATATTCCCGAAATTCCCGGCTACAGCCCGGAGGACCGCCTCCTGTCCGTCAAGAGGCAGACAGGTCGGTGTCCCCCCGCCAATATATACAGAACGGATATGTATATCATATTGCCGGCATAAGGCAGCAATATCATGGATATCCTGTACTACTGCCCGGATAAACCGTTCCATAACCGGCTGCGCTTCCGCCCCGGCCAGGCGGGATGGAAAGGAACAATACAGACAATGGCTGGGGCAGTACGGTATGCCTATGTAAAGGGCAGCGTCGTGAACCGGCCGTTCTATATACGGGCGCTGCAGCCGGGTCATAGTTACGAGATACTGCGCCGTATCCGGCTGTACATGATACTGCGATACCAATATGTCTGTAATCCGTTTTTCATCGTCTTCCTGATCCCGCAGATGATGTACCAGCTTAGTAGGCCGGACGCCGGTCAATGTTCCCCAGCGGCTGTGGGCTGTACCATAACAACGCTGATGCCAGTGCAGGATCAGGTTCTTGATGACCCGCCCTAGCTCATCCTTTTCCAGGAAAGCTGCTTGTGAATGCCAGCGCATTCCCTCACGGTAAAACCATCCTTCCAGGACATACCGGCCTTCTACTTTCTTCAATACGATTTCACTACCAACCGGCAATGGTTCATGCCCCCCGGCATAGCCGAGATAGGCCATAATCTGACCGACAATGGCATGAAATTCTGCTGGCCCGTCATAGTGATATGCCTGTAAATCCGGAATCATTGTACCGTCGTTTCTGCCGCTTCTTCAGCTTCTTTTGCAGCTTCAGCGGCACGCTTTTTCTGGCAGTCTTCGCAATACCCATATACTTTGAGCTGATGGTCTACCGTCTGGAAATGAAATTGTTTCTGCAATATTGTTTCCAGTGTTTCCAGCAGATCATCTTTGCATTCCCACACTTTGCCGCAGCCCAGGCAGATTAAATGATGATGATAATGACCTTCTTCATCATGGTCGTTTAATTCATAACGGCTGCAGCCATCATCAAAATCAAGTTTTTTCAAAAGGTCCATTTCTGTAAACAGGTCCAGCGTGCGATAGACTGTAGCCAGTCCGATTTCCGGAGCCTGTTTTTTTACGATTTCAAAAACGTCATCGGCACTGAGGTGGCGGGAATCACTTTCCACAAAAGCCCGCAGCACGACTTGCCTCTGTGACGTCATTTTGTATTTCTTGTTCTTAATCTGTTCTTTCATTCGTTTCATCATGAGGTCCATCAATTGTTCTTTAGTTCTTTCCATAGGTATTCATCGCCTTTGTCTTATAAGTATTGTAAAACCATAAATGTCTGCACAAAATCTGAAGCACTGCCGTAACAGGGACAGTCAGCACCATGCCGGCAATACCGAACAGCGTACCGCCTATGAGCAGTGCAATAATAATCACCACGGGATGCAGACTGATGACAGCTCCCATGACCTGGGGCATGATAATATGACTGTCGATCTGCTGGATCACGATATAAAAAATCAACACCTTGACCGCCAGAGACAGGCTGACCGTTGCCCCTAGAAGGATAGCCGGAATGGCACCTACGATAGGTCCTACGATGGGAATCCATTCTGTTACGGCCGCTAAAAGACCGATAACCATGGGATAATGGACTCCCATGATCCACATACCGCAAAAAGTAAGCGTCGCTATAATACAGCTCATCGTCAGCTGGCCACGGATGTACGAACTCAGCACGTGCTGTATTTCATTAAAAAGCACGTCGAGCTGCAGGCGGTATTCTACCGGATACAGGCAGATAAATGAACGTACCATCCGGCCACCGTCTTTCATGAAGTAAAAAGTAATGATTGGCACTACAAAAAATTGCACGACCGTACCCGCAATGGCAAAGAGAGATTTGACAAAATTGCTGATTCCATCCACGCCGTAATTGCCTACTTTGGCAAAAGCATCATTGATGACGCTTTTCACCTGATCGGGAATATAAAACTGAGTCTGTTCATTTTCAATCTGCGTGATGATGGTCACGCTCTTATCCCATAAAGTGTTGAAGTTGACAGCCAGCAGATTTACCTGTTCTACCAGAGGCCGGAGAATGATGTTGGTCAGCACGGACAACACAAAAATCAGGATAGCAAAGGATATGAGGATAGATATATCGATGGGTATATTGCGCCGCGTCAGCCGCATCAGCCCTTTCTGGACCATATCGCGGACAGGAATCAGGATAAATGTAATAATCAGGGACACAATCACCGGCCAGTACACGTTGTGCACAGAAAAGAACAGGATAGCAGCCAGTATGGCCAGTACGACCCGCAGCCAGAATTGTGACTCTTTATACATAGACATGATTACCAGCCCCCATCGAGGTAGGGATTATTCTGACGTTCCCGTCCTATCTGGGTAGCCGGTCCGTGACCAGGCAGCACGACTGTATCATCAGGAAGTGTCATGAGCTTTGTCTTCAGACTCGTAAGCAATTCTGCCATAGATCCGCCATACAAATCGGTCCGTCCCACAGAATACAAAAATAAGGTATCCCCGGAAAAGACGACTCCTTCGCCATACAGACTCAGTCCACCCGGCGTATGCCCCGGTGTTTCCAGTACATGGAAAGTCAGGCCGCCCAGATGAATCTCATCCCCGTCATGAACGATGCAGTCCGGCGATGTACATTCAATAGGCCGTCCCATAAACATAGACAAATTATTTTTTGAATTGGAAATGAGATTGGCGTCCCCGGCACCAACATACACCGGAACATTTTCACGCTGGCGTAATTCCTGCAATGCTCCGATATGATCGGCATGACCATGGGTCAGAAAAATCAGCTTCAGCGTAAGATCATACTTTTCCAACGTCTTATGGATCCGTTGATAATCCCAAGCCGGGTCCACGACCATGGCATCCCTGGTCGTATCATCGTATACGATATAGCAGTTAGTTTCTATGGGTCCTAACACAAGGGATATATATTTCATTGCCATACGCATAGCCTCCTAAAATGTCTTTTTACTATCTACTAAAATCGTGACCGGTCCATCGTTTGCCAGTGTAACGACCATTTCCGTGCGGAACACACCTGTTTCCGTGTGAATTCCCATCTGCCGCACCAGGGCGACAAATGTTTCATAGAGAACATTTGCCTGCTCCGGGGCTGCCGCTTCCGTAAATCCCGGACGGCGGCCATGACGGACATCACCGTATAATGTAAACTGGGACACGACGAGCATTTCACCGCTTATATCCAGCAGCGAGCGATTCATCTTTCCCCCTTCATCTTCAAAAATCCGGAGATGACAAATCTTATCCGCCATGTATCGGGCATCTTCTTCTGTGTCGTCACGGCTCACTCCCAAAAGGACCATGAGTCCCGGACCGGTACGGCCGCTTTCTGTCCCTTCCGATGTGACATAGGCATAGTTTGTACGTTGTACGACAGCTCTCACTGACTGCTTCCTCCCGTAAACCGCTGTACGGAATATACATCCTTCAAACGGCGTATTTTTGTTGAAATAAATTCCAGCTGGGCCAGGTCTTTGATACTCAGCCCCATATGCAGTGTAACAGTTTTTGTATCGGTCACGCGGGCATTCATACTCGTAATAGAAACCTTCATTTCCGCCAGGGCCGCCATAATTTCAGCTATGACACCCGTACGGTCATAGGCAGTGACTTCTACATTGACATCAAATTTTTCCTGTCCGTCATAATCCCATTCTACATCGATAAGGCGGTCCAGATCATTCTGGTTATGCGTGACATTCGGACAGTCTGCCCGGTGTACGGATACACCGCGTCCCCGCGTAATAAATCCGATGATCGGGTCCCCCGGTACAGGACTGCAGCATTTAGCCAGGCGCACCATAAGCCCCGATTCGCCCTTGACCAGGATACCCGATCCGCCACTCTTGGACGGTTTATGCGTTTTCAGCTTATCGAGGACAGCCAGATGATCTTTTTCTTCTTTCTGCACATCTTTCTTATGCAGTTCCAAGAGTTTGATAAGGACCGTATTGACGGCAAATCCCCCATACCCGACAGCTGCCAGCAGGTCATCTTCTGACCCGGCATTCATCTGTTTTGCGACGCGGGCCAGCCGGCTGGTCTTATTCAGCTCTTTCCAGTCATGGCCCAGGCGTTTGCATTCCCGTTCCAACGCATCGGAACCTTTCAGGATATTTTCCTCCCTGTTTTCCTTTTTAAACCAGCTGCGTATTTTCGAACGGCTTTCCGAACTGCCTACAATTTTCAGCCAGTCCAGACTGGGCTTACCCGTTTTGGAAGTGATGATTTCAACGATATCACCATTTTTGAGCTCATAATCAAGTGGCACGATTTTGCCGTTAATCTTAGCTCCCACGCAATGATGGCCTACTTCCGTATGAATCCGGTAAGCAAAATCAATGGGAATGGATCCCTGTGGCAGATCAATGACATCCCCCCGCGGAGAGAAGACAAAGACTTCATCAGAAAACGCATCGAGTTTCAGGGCATTGACAAACTCTTTGGGATTACTCGTATCCTGCCATTCCAGGAGATTGCGCAGCCAGCCCATTTTTTCATCGAATTCATTTTTCCCGGCGTTGGCATTGCCTTCCTTGTACCGCCAGTGCGCAGCAACACCGTATTCGGCTACGCGGTGCATTTCCCACGTGCGTATCTGTATTTCTACAGGCTGTCCGCGGGTCCCGATAACCGTCGTATGCAATGACTGATAGTTGTTGGGTTTTGGCATGGCAATATAATCTTTGAAACGGTAAGGCAGGGGTTTCCACAGACTATGTACAATACCAAGGACACCGTAACAGTCCTGAACAGTATCGACAATGACCCGGATAGCGTATAGATCATAGACCTGGCTGAGATCCCGGTTGTCCTTTTTCATCTTCTTATAAATACTGTAGAAATGCTTTGGCCGGCCATTGATTTCAAATTTTATATGAGATTCTTCCAGTGCCTTGCGCAGCACCTCAATGGCCTCGTTGACGATTTCTTCCCGCACGTGGCGTTTTTGCTTCATCTGATCCACGAGGTCATAGTATTTATCCGGTTCGAGATAACGGAAAGACAAATCTTCCAGTTCCCACTTAATGTTGAAAATCCCCAGCCGGTGAGCCAGAGGGGCAAATATTTCTAATGTTTCCTGGGCAATACGCTTCTGTTTGTCGCTTCTCATATAGCGCAACGTTCTCATATTGTGAAGCCGGTCTGCCAGTTTTATGACCACGACGCGGACGTCCTTGGCCATAGCCAGAAACATTTTTCGCATGCTGTTTAGCTGTTGGTCTTCTTTTGTCCGATAATCCAGCCGGCTCAGTTTCGTTACGCCATCAACCAGAAAGGCTACTTCCCGCCCGAACTGGGATTTGATATCATCCAGCGTCAACGCCGTATCTTCCACTACATCGTGAAGGAGTGAAGCCGTGATGGTCGTCGTATCGATTTTCATTTCTGCCAGTATCTGCGCCACTGCCAGCGGGTGAATGATATACGGTTCTCCACTGACCCGGTGCTGGTCTTTATGAGCCTCATCCGCTATAGCATAAGCTTTTTTTACATCTTCACAGGTATTATTTGGCTGATAACTGTGAATCGTATCCAATAGCCGTTGAAATTCTTTTTCCGGTTTTGCAAATTCCATTTATCTTCCCCCTTCCGACCGAAAATATTTCCCATAAGTAGCAGATGCTTCCAGATGCATCTTTCCCGTAAGAGCCGGGAAATAATATATGGGCCCGTCCGGCAATTCTCTAACATCGAGAACGCCGATTTCCCGTAATACTGACATAGCCGCACAGGCCGTATGTGCCTCGTACCTGGAATGAACCGCATCGATAAGCCGTTGCTGCACCTGCCATACAGGAAGTCCCCCTTCAGGGATACAGTGCTTAAGAGCCATATATATATCTACCATGACATTCCGGTCAAGCTGGATTGTCTGCGGCTGGCGATGAATATCCTGTAGCACCATTTGTGGAGACACTATTCCATTATACTCGTTAGGTTCCAGTGTAAACGCCAGATCGACTGTATCGCCCTCCAGTACATTCGCACAACAGGAAGCCATGGACCATCCTACAGCTCCCAGCCTTTGTCTCTCCGTTTCAATAGAAAGGCGCAAATGATGTTTATTCCTGCCTATGGGCCGGCACTCAGAAATAACCGCATCGCGTAATGCAAACACGGGCCGGCTGTTTCCCATGCCATATGGTTCCAAAGCACTCAGTTCCTGAATGAGTTGCAGACTGATATCATCTGCCTGCAGCTCTTTATCAATAACTACTTCCGGTATGTATGATTCTTCTGTCATGTGATCCGCTGCATAGGCCAACAAACGCTGGCGAAATGATTCTATCTTATCCGGCACAATGGAAAAGCCCGCTGCCATCGTATGCCCGCCATACTGAATCAGCAGGTCATCGGCAGACTTAAGCGCCTCATACATGTTAAAACCAGGAATGCTGCGGCAGGATCCCTTGCCAATGCCATCGTGAATACTGATGACCAGAGCCGGCCGGTAAAATTTCTCTACCAGCCTCGAAGCAGCGATGCCAATGACTCCGGAATGCCAATCATTGCCATAAGCGACCAGCACTCCATCCTGGCTTTGTCCCTTTTCTTCTATCTGGTTCACGGCCTGTTCAGCAATAGTATGTTCAATATCTTGTCGTTCCTTGTTCAATTCGGACAACTCATCGGCCAGGGAAGTGGCTTTTCCCGCATCACTTTCCAGCAATACTTCTACGCCTCTTGTCGCGTGGCTGATGCGTCCTGCCGCATTGAGACGCGGAGCTGCCGTAAAGGCGATGCGCCCTGCCGTGATAGTATCCGGCGTCAGACCGGAACTGGTCAAAAGGGCCTGTACTCCCGTATTCAGACCTTTTTTCATCCGTTTCAGCCCTTCTTTGACCAGTATACGGTTTTCGCCACGTAAAGGCACTAAATCAGCAATCGTCCCAAGCGCACAGAGCTCGACATAACCAGGAAGTGTTTTCCCGTTTCGTTTCTGCCAGAGTGCCTGACATAGTTTAAAAGCAACGCCGGCACCAGCCAGGTCCTTGAAAGGATACGGACATCCTTCCTGCTTAGGATTGATGACAGCATAGGCATCGGGAATGAGTTGTGGCGGCATATGGTGATCAGTCACAATAATATCCATAGACTGGTTAAATTGTTCAATCAAATCGTGCGATGAGATACCGCAGTCCACCGTAATCAGGACATGTGTCCCATCGTCCTGCAATACCTGCAGGGCATCGGCATTCAGACCATATCCCTCACTCTGTCGCTCGGGGATATAAAAGGAAGGGCAGCCTCCCAGGTCACGCAGGACAGAATATACTAAGGCTGTCGAAGTAATGCCATCGACATCATAGTCACCATAAATGACAATCTTTTCCTGTTCTTCAATGGCCCGGCAGATACGTTCCACCGCTTTTTTCATGCCTTTCATCAGAAATGGATCATCCAAATCATCCATATCATCATAAAGATACCGCCGTATCTCTTCGTTCGTCCTTATGCCGCGATTATATAAAATCTGCGCCAAAACGGAAGAAATCCCGGCCCTGTCAGCCAGGTCCAAAATGCTGGCATCATCGGTCTCTTGTATATGCCATCGCTTTTCCATACTATCACAACGCATTCTCAAAAAATAATCACTTTCAAAACCATACACCTATTCTATCACAATCCATTCTCAAAATAAAGGTTGTATTTAATAAAATTATGTAAATATTCTCATCTGGCCATATTTTGAAAATGATAATAATAAAACAAGCCCCGCTGTAGCGGGGCTTGCTCATAGTTAATATGTTATGCACATATAAGCTGTGTCTTAGGCTTCGAAACCTTTCTGGAAGCGGACATAGGACTGACGGCGTGCTTTTGCATCAGATTCTGTCTTAGCATAGAGAGCTTCGGCCTGTTCCGGGAAGCCTTTCTTAAGGGAAGCATAACGAACTTCACCCTGTAAGAATTCCTGGAATTTGCTATAATCCGGTTCTTTGGAGTCGAGGCTGAACGGATTCTTGCCAGCTTCTTTGAGATCCGGGTTGTAACGGAACAGATCCCAATAACCGCACTGTACAGCGAGCTGTTCTTCTGTCTGGCTCTTGCCCATGCCTTTACGGATACCATGGTTGATGCAAGGAGCATAGCAGATGACGAGGGAAGGACCATGATAAGCTTCAGCTTCGGTCATAGCTTTGAGGAGCTGGTTCTTATCAGCGCCCATAGCTACCTGAGCTACATATACATAGCCATAGGAGATAGCCATCATGCCGAGGTCTTTCTTCTTCGTGCGTTTACCAGAAGCGGCAAACTGGGCAACAGCAGCGGACGGAGTAGCTTTGGAGGACTGGCCGCCTGTGTTGGAGTAAACTTCCGTATCGAGTACGAGAACGTTTACATCCTGATCCTGTGCGAGTACGTGGTCAACACCGCCGTAACCGATATCATAGGACCAGCCATCACCACCGATGATCCAGTGGGAACGTTTAACGAGGTACTGTTTCTTTTCGAGGATATCTTCCAGGACCGGTTTGCCAGCTGCTTCTTTTTCAAGGAGAGCAACTACTTTATCAGCGCGTTCACGGGAACCTTCGCCTTCATACATATTAGCAACCCAGTCGCTGAGAGCAGCCTGGAGTTCGTCAGAAGCAACAGCTTTGGCAGCTTCTACTTCATCAGCCAGGTCTTTACGTACTTTATCTACGCCCATGAACATGCCGAGACCAAATTCAGCAGCATCTTCGAAGAGGCTGTTAGCCCAGGAAGGACCATGACCTTTGGCGTTTGTAGTGTACGGGGAAACAGGAGCAGATGCACCCCAGATAGAGGAGCAGCCTGTAGCATTAGCAATCATCATGCGATCGCCAAAGAGCTGTGTGAGCAGTTTGACATACGGTGTTTCGCCGCAGCCTGCGCAGGCACCGGAGAATTCGAGCAGCGGCTGTTCGAACTGGCTGCCGATAACCGTCTTCTTGTTCTGCGGGTTAGCTTTCGGAGCTACCTTATCCTGTGCATAGTACCAGAAATCCATCTTAGCGCGTTCTTTGTCGTCGTTCGGAACCATGGTCAGAGCTTTGGCCGGGCAGACGTTGACGCAGGAACCGCATTCGAGGCAGTCGAGCTGGTCTACAACAATCGTAACATTGTATTCTTTACCGCTCTTTGCCTTAGCAGCAGCTTTGAAGCCTTCCGGAGCAGCTGCCAGTTCTTCAGCAGTGGTCAGTACCGGACGGATCGTAGCATGCGGGCAGACAAAGGAGCACTGCATACAACCAACGCATTTTTCTGCATCCCAGGCAGGAACGTGCAGAGCCGGGCCGGCTTTTTCGAATTTTGCAGTACCGGAAGGCATCGTGCCATCTTCACGGCCGACAAAATCGGATACTTTCAGGTCGTCGCCAACCTGGCCGAGCATCGGAGCAGCAACTTTTTCGAAGTATTCCGGAACCGGACGGCCTTCGACAACTTCGTCTTTGGCATCAGCCCAGGAAGCCGGATAATTTACTTCGTGGAATTCTTTAATACCAGCATCAACGGCGCCATTGTTCATGTCAACGACTTTCTGGCCTTTCTTGCCATAGTTCTTGATGATGGAATCTTTCAGATATTTAACGGCATCTTCAACAGGAATGATCTTGGCAAGAGCAAAGAATGCAGCCTGCATAACCATGTTGATACGTGTGCCGAGGCCCAGTTTCTGGCCAATAGCATCGCCGTTCAGGGTGTAGAATTTAACGTGATTCTTAGCGATAGCACGTTTAATCTTAGCCGGCAGTTCTTTATCCAGTTCTTCATCTGTCCATGTGCAGTTCAGCATGAACGTACCGCCGTCTTTAATGCCGCGGAGGATGTCGAACCGTTTAACATAGGACTGACGATGACATGCAATGTAATCAGCAGCATCGATCAGATACGGCATATCGATCGGGTTCTTACCAAAGCGGAGGTGAGAAATCGTTACGCCGCCGGATTTCTTGGAGTCATAAGCAAAGTATGCCTGAGCATACAT
>NZ_ONTA01000100.1:0-9194 GCF_900320625.1 Megasphaera sp. DJF_B143 | reverse complement strand
TGACCTGCCGGGGCAATATGATTGCCGTCGTATCCGATGGCACCCGTGTCCTGGGCCTTGGCGATATCGGACCAGAAGCGGCCATGCCGGTCATGGAAGGAAAATCTGTCCTGTTCAAAGTATTCGGTGGTGTCAATGCCGTTCCTATCTGCCTGGATACGAAGGACCCAAAGAAATTTATTGAAACGGTCAAACTGCTTCAGCCCTCCTTTGCCGGTATCAACCTGGAAGATATTGCTTCACCGAAATGCTATGAAATTGAAAATACATTGAAAAAAGAAATGGACATCCCCGTATTCCATGACGACCAGCACGGTACAGCCATTGCTGCCCTCTCCGGTGCCATCGGAGCTTTCCGCTGCGTCGGCAAAGATTTGAAGACGGCAAAAATCGTCATCAACGGTGCCGGTGCTGCCGGGGCTTCCATCGGCCGTCTCCTCGTCCGGGCCGGTGCTCAGAATGTGACTATGGTAGACCGCTGTGGCGCCCTCTATGAAGGTATGGACGGCCTCAATCCCGTACAGGCGGAACTAGCCGCCGTGACGAACCGGGATAAGGTACAGGGAACACTGGCAGATGTCGTAAAAGGGGCGGACATGCTCCTCGGCGTATCGGCTCCCCACATCTTTACGAAAGAAATCATCCAGTCCATGAATCACGATGCCATCGTCTTTGCTATGGCCAATCCTATCCCGGAAACGGATTATGATTCTGCCAAGGCAGCCGGTGCCCGTGTCGTCGGAACAGGCCGGTCTGATTCACCGAACCAGATCAATAACGTTCTCGTATTCCCCGGCATATTCCGCGGTGCCCTGGCCGTACGGGCACGCCATATCAATGAAGACATGAAAGTAGCTGCCGCCTATGCGATTGCCGGCCTCATCAGTGATGACGAACTTACTGATGAATATGTCATTCCCGATGCGTTTGACCAGCGCGTTGCCCCGGCTGTAGCCGCGGCTGTTGCCAAAGCTGCCATGGAAACCGGGTCGGCCCGTATCCAGCGTGATCCTGAAGATATCCGCCATGAAGCGGCTGAACAGATTGCTGCATTGCATGATATGATTGACAAACTGCACGGCTAAGGCATATCTTATATATTCCTGCATAAAAAATAATAGTACTGTATAAAAAGAGTTATCGTTTCCGTCTTTGCCTGACAATAGGCATGCTCAGAGACCGGGTTAGTTTGCGATAACTCTTTTTTATGCAAATATTTTGTATAAACCATTTACAATCGCCGTAATAATGTGTATAATATCAAAATCAACACAAATTTTTATTCACATGTGGAGGGATATATCATGAAATGGAAAACGATGATGACAGCTTGTCTGGCAGGCATCCTGGCCGTATCGGTACTGGCAGGATGTGGCAGCGAAAAGAAAGAAGATGCGAAGAAACCGCTCCGCGTTGCGACGAATGCTACCTTTGTTCCCTTTGAGTTCAAAGAAAACGATGAATCCAAGGAATATCAGGGCTTTGAAATGGATCTGCTCCGGGCTGTTGCCAAAGAAATGGGCAGAGACGTAGAAATCAATAATATTGCTTTTTCCGGCATTATCCCCATCCTGCAGCAGGGAGATATGGATATTGCTGCCGCCGGTATGACCGTGACAAAAGAACGGGCCCAGAAAGTCAATTTCTCTGCTCCCTTCTATGAATCTAAATTAGTCATCCTGACGCCTAATGAAAGCGGCATTGATTCAGCAGACGCCATTGCAGGTAAACAGGTTGCCGTCCAGATTGGCACGACTGGTGCCCAGTATGCAGAAAATCAGGGATATACGGTCAAACAGTTTGACAATAATTCCGATGTCATCATGGAACTTCAGGTAGGCGGATCGCCGGCGGCTATCCTCGATAAACCCGTCGCCGATTATTTCCTCACCCAGGACGGAAAAGGCAAATTCAAAGTCATCGAAATTCCGAATACAAAATCGGAATACCTGGCCTTTGCCTTTAATAAAAAGGATACTGAATTGATGAAAAAGGTCAACGATGCCATGGCAAAATTGAAAGAAAAAGGCGAATTCCAGAAATTGTATAAAAAATGGTTTAATACCGATATGCCGGATTTGCCGAAATCGGGAGACGATGCTTTGAAATAAGATGCAGATATAGCAGGGACCTGACACATGAATCTATCCAGCTTCATGTGTCAGGTCCTTTTTGTATGGTGGTATGGGGTAAACTATTTTTTTACTTCTGGTGTCCGGATAGGCCTTTTGTCAATCAGCCACACCAGAAAAAAGGTAATCAGGCAGATGAGCCATTCAAAATAAATGACGTGAGGCAGGAATCGTATCTGCGGGCACAGCTGCCACAGGAATAATCCGATGATACCTACCAGAGTAGTGGCAAAAGCCGTATTTTTCCGGCACAGAGACGGACAGAACATAGTAGCCAGGAAAACCAGTGTAAAGGCCGTTGTGAGAGACAAACCGATGAGCATGACTTTGACGATGCCGACGGCATTGAAGGCCAGCCAGAGTGTTCCAGCCCCGATAATCAGGATGATGAGGCGGTTGGCCCGGACATATCCTTTTTCAGAGATAGATGGATTGAAAAAACGTTTGTAAATATCCTGGGCTACGAGAGTACCGGCCCCGAGCAGGATGGTACAGGCTGTTGATACATCGGCAGCCCAGAGTGCGGCCAGGGTCATTCCGGAAGAAAACGGGTCCAGACTCATGATAATCTGTGGCAGAGCCATGGTTGGATTCAGACCCGGAAACTGGGCTTTGGCAGCCAGACCCAGGATGGCAGACAGGAAGCCGACAGGAAAAATGAGCAGGCCGCCCAGGATAAATCCTTTACGGGCCGCTGTGGCATTTTTAGCGCCACAGGCAATCTGGACCGGCCCCTGGGCAGTAATGGCCTGGGTAGTCATGACAATGATCCAGCCCAGGAGTACGGCCAGAGACAGTCCGCCAAAAGGACTGAACCAGTCAAAATCAGAAGGGGGAAGTGCGGCATTGATACCGGATATGCCGCCATCCCGCAATAGGATACGTATCATGGAATAAACGATGCCGGCATAGATAATAGCGACACTGAGCACATTGGAAAGGCCGCTCGACCATAGACCACCGATGGCAGTGATGCCGATGAAGACGATGGCACTAGTAATCATCCCGCCATGAAGAGAAAAGATATCTGGCATGAGCGCGTGCAGTATAGATCCGCCGGCGACATACTGGAGAGATGTAATGCATATCATGATCAGAGACAGGCCGATGACACTGATGACACGGGCTTTTTTATCATAACACCGTTCGAAGAGTTCCGGGATGGTCGTGCAGTCCAGTGAACGGTATCTGCCGGCAGCGACGATCCCCATAATGATGGCACCGATGGACCAGGCTCCATTATACCAGCCGGCTGACAACCCGATCTTTGTGGCACTTTCGGCGACACCTACCGTGGAAGCAGCTCCGACGGCCATACCGGTGATACTGACAGCGACGAGCCCTGCAGAAAACTTGCGGCCGGCAAACAGGTATTCTGTTGGATTCTGTCCGGCCCGGCGTTTTACATACAAAGAAATACCAAATAATAGCAGGATGTACAAAATAACGATACTGAGCTGAATTGACATGTAAAACTCCCCTCTTTCCTGCCGGGCAGTACGGTTTCCCCCTGTAGCTGCCGGCATTGATATATGGATTCATTGTATGGGAAAATGAATAAAAAATCAATTCATTCAGGTGAAAGAGTTTGTTATACCTGCTTTGCGTATTTAAAGGCATCTGCCTGCAGAAACTCATAGGTAATATAAAACAGGTCCCTCCTATGACAACAGGATAGTCATGGGAGGGACCCGTTTATGATGTGATGGATATAGCCGGTTAATTATCTGAATCTTCCCGTTCCAGGCCGATTTCTTTATCTTTCATGAAATATACTTTGATGAAGACGACGATGATCATGATGATGCCGATCTGTCCCAGAAGTGGATACAGGAAGCCAATCAGTTTGCCGAAACCAATCTGTGCACCGAAAAATGCGACGATGCCCAGAATGACGGAGACGGCCATTTTGGCGGTTTTATTGGGAAGCCATTGTTCCAGTTTGTTGATGACGACCCAGAACATAGGAGCGCCGGTACTGTAAATACCCATAAGAAGGATAATCGAAAAGACGGCTGCCAGCGCCGGAGCGAACTGCTGGGCCAGGAACAGATTAGGAACCTGCAGCTTGGCGACCTGTTCCGGGAAGCAGAGCATGGCAGCCGTCATGAGGCCGCCGGCCAACATGAGGGCGACGCCGCCTATGAAGCCGCCGAGAAATGCTTCTTTGCGGTTATTGGCCTTGCCGCCCAGCCCGGTCAGGAACGGGATAGAGCCAAATACCATGCAGGATGCATAAAGGACGCCACTGAACCAGGCGGAATCCAGGAAGGCGTACTTGGCGAACCACCAGGATTTAGTGGCACGCAGGTCATACAGGACTTCCCAGTTCTGTGCCCAGCCGCCATGGAAGCTGATGAGCGTCATGAGGCCGATGCCCAGTGTAAAGACGATGATGACAGGACCGATGGCACCGATGATATCGGCCAGCTTCATCAGTCCCAGCATGACCGTAAGGACGCAGAGAGCGGCCATGAAGACACGGCCGGCATCGGCAGGAATGCCTACGAATTCAGAAGCAATGGCTCCTGTTCCGGCAATCATGATAGAGACGACTGAAAACAGGAACAGGACAGTCACCCATTCTAAGATGGTTCCTACATATTTTCCACAATAATAACGGAAAGCCTGGGTGTGATATTTTAATTTTAAATCATAGCCCTTTTGCATCAGTGCGCCACCAAAAAATGCAAATATGAGCATACTGATGGCTGCGCCAATGAAACCGTCCGGTCCGTACGCGCCAAAGAACTGCAGGACTTCCTGTCCTGTAGCATAGCCAGAACCTATCATAAAAGCACAATAGGCACCGGCAAAAATAATAATGTTTTTCAAACTTGTCTTGCCTGTCTTATTGATATCCAATGTTTTTTCCCCCAGTTTTATTTAAATTTGGACAGGACCCGGCCATAGGTATCCCCCACCCTATGCCTGGAGCTCGCTTTCTATAGCGGCAATACGTGTAAGCAGCGGTTTTACATCATCGGGGACGCGCAGACGGACGTGGCGTTTTCCGATTCCTTCAAAATCGACACCATATTCGACGCGGATGCCATGTTTCCAGAATATGGCGCCCAAGTCCGTATCGGCATCTGTGTAATACAGTCCGATAGGCACATCGGGGCGTGTTTTTGAAACATGCAGGACGTGCAGACTATCTATGAGGGCTTTTTTATTGTTTGCAATGGTTTCTCTGGACATTTTCAAAAAGCCCGGATCTTGAAGCACAATGGGAATCAGTTTGTCTGCTGGTGTCGTGATGGTCATTTCGCCGGGATCTTTAGCTAGGACCGGGACCATTGCCTTAGGCAGGACTATGTAACCGGCACGGAGTGCACCCAGTCCGAATCCTTTGGAAAAGGTACGGGCGATGACCAGATTGTCATAGTCGTTGATGAGCGAAACGGCCGATTCTTCTTTTTCAAGAAAATCGCCGTAGGCTTCGTCGATGACGACGACAATTTCTTTTTCTCGTGCCGCGTCGAGAATACGGCGGATGTCAGCCAGCGGTAGTGCCTGCCCTGTCGGATTATTGGGATTGTCGATATAAGCCAGCCGCTGACCTGGTTTCAGTGCCGCAATATAGCGGTCTGTGTCAAAGGCGAATTTCTCTTCTTCTTTCAGCGGGACGGATACGATGGCTGCTCCGCAGGAGCGGGCATTGGACGTATACGACGAGAAACACGGCATCGGTGCTACAACAGTCGTCCCTTCTTCCAGAAAGATACTGTTGATGCGGCACAAGGCACTCATAGATCCGCTTTGCATGGATATCTGGGATATGTCCAGATCGGCGATATCTGAAAAATACTGGCAGATATGGCGGCGGGTTTCCGTAAAAGGATGGGCCGGATACGAATGAAGCAGATCGAACGTATCGGCATAGGCTTCTTTTGTCAGAGTCGGTGTAACACCGCAGGGATTGACTCCCAGTGAGCAATCGATGATATCCTTTTCCAGAGATGTGCCTTCATCTTTCAAATAACTGTATACGGTCACGTTTTCCAGAGCGTGACGGATATGGTAATGCATGGTATCACCTCCATAATATATTCAGCTGATACTTATACTGATAATGAGTACAAACAGCCTATAATAACCCTATTCTACCGTTATGGGACAGGTTTGTAAAGCGATTCCCAAGGCATTAGATATGTTAACAAAATTAAAACGTTTTACTCGTGGGCGGTATGGCTGAGGTGCATCTGGCAGGTAATTTAGATGTTGATACAGAAAATTTGTTTCACGTGAAACAAATAAATTTTTTTATCTTCATAGTTTCTTCATACTTTCTACATGATTTCTCTATATGCATCGTGTATAGTATGGATATGTTCAAAAGGAGGAATAATATATGACTATGGTAATGACTCACTACATGGAGCTGTTGTCTCTGCACCAGCCCTGGTTTTTAATTTTATTTATGCTCGTACCGATGGTACTGGCAGAAACGATTCTCGCTTCCGGCGCTTTTTCTCTGTTGTACAAAGACGGACGCAGTGCCAAGTGGGATTCTCTCAGTCATGTTTGTGGATTGGTCCTTGGTATTTTCTTTATCTGTGCATCTGTTTACATCGTGGCCTGCTATGTCCCCACGATTGAATGGAGAGGCCCGATTGATTACATTTCTATCTGGTCTTATGTACTGGCCATTATTCCGGCCGTATTGATTCTGCTCCAGGAATTGGGAATTATCTATAAAAAGCTGGATAACACCATGAAAATCAAACGTCATATTGTGCTCATGATACTCTTTGTCTTATTCACTCACCTGGCTATGGTATTCGGCATGGCCGATCCCCAGCTGGCAGGATATCAGCCGCCTATGAATACGATGAACATGCAACAGGGCAGTATGGATCACGGCCAGATGACCAATCAGGATACTATGCAGCAGGGCCAGATGAATCATGATAATATGAATCAAAACAATATGAATCATAATCAGATGGATCATAGCCAGATGAACCATGAACAAATGCACGACCAGATGAACAATAACAAATAGAAGTCAATGATGTTTCCTAAAAGCTTCCTCGTACAATCGTTGTGTGGGGAGGCTTTTTTGTATACCGATTGACACGACTTGGTATGGAACAGTTCTCCCGCATAGAATTTTGATGTACAATACATATTGGATATAGATTTTTTGGAGGTGGTATTGTGCTCCCCTACTCTATTCTCATTGCTGATGATGATGAAAAATTACTTACCGTGCTCCGTTCTTATTTTGAACAGGATCAATGTCTGGTGTATACGGCCCAGACAGGCCGGCAAGCGCTGGATATACTCAAACGATATGAGCCTCAGCTCCTGGTTCTCGATGTGATGATGCCGGATATGGACGGTTTTGAAGTCTGCCGGCATGTACGCCAGACTAATGATATTCCCATTATTTTCCTGACAGCCAGAGACGATGAAACAGATCGTCTTGTGGGGCTGAACATTGGAGCCGATGACTACGTGACCAAACCGTTTAACGTTAAAGAACTGATGGCCCGTGCCCATGCCATGCTTCGTAGAGCGCGGGGAGAAGTCATACAGCAGTCGTCACAGCTTATACGGGGGGATTTGGTCATTGATAAAGAAAAATTCACCGTCACCCGCAACGGAGAGGCTGTTTCGCTTACT
Source organism: Megasphaera sp. DJF_B143 (assembly GCF_900320625.1). NCBI lineage: Bacteria > Bacillati > Bacillota > Negativicutes > Veillonellales > Veillonellaceae > Megasphaera > Megasphaera sp. DJF_B143. The sequence goes on along the minus strand of NZ_ONTA01000100.1, from coordinate 1,431 downwards.
CCGACAGAATTTAATCTGCTGGAAGTGATGGCCTCTTCTCCCGGTCGTGTTTTTAGCCGCATGCAGCTCATGGAGCGGGCACAGGGCGGATACAGTTTTGAAGGGTATGAACGGACTATTGATACGCACATCCGGAATCTGCGGAAAAAACTGGAGCGTGACGCGGCCCATCCTGAATACATACTTACCGTCTACGGGATTGGCTATAAATTTGGAGGGACTGCTCATGACTAACTATCATAGTCTTGTCTTCCGGCTGACAGGCATTATCTTTTTTCTTTTTATTATGACTATCGGCATCCTTCTGTTTTTAGTCAATTATCAGATGGATGCGCACTTCTCTCATTATCTTTATAATCACTCCATGGAAATGGGCATAACTTCCCATGGGATGGCAGAAGAAATATATGTTTCTTCTGTTCACCGGTCTCTTTTATGGGTTGGTGCCGTCATGACTCTTCTCAGTGTATTTATCAGCTGGATTGTCATCCGCTGGTCTATTCAGCCCCTGCAGGATCTGACAGAAGCCGTCCGTCATGTTGAGGCTGGTTCCTTCGGGGAAACCGTGCTCGTTGACCGGCAGGATGAAGTGGGATTACTGGCCCAGTCTTTTAATGCTATGTCAAAAAAGTTACAATACAATGACACGATGCGTCGCCATCTCTTTGCCAGTATAGCCCATGAACTCCGGACACCTCTTGCCATTATCCAGGGAAATCTGGAGGGCATGATCGATAATGTCATTCCGGCAGACAAGAAAACATTTTTGTCTCTGGAAGACGAAGTTCTCCGCGTAAGCCGGCTCGTTCAGGATCTGCGGGATTTGTCCCTGGCAGAAATCAATGAATTACAACTTCATTGCCATCCTTTGCAGATAAATGACCTTCTTCAACAGGCGGCCAGTATGCTGGAACCGCTTTTTGAGGAAAAACAATTACAGGTCCGCCTTTCTACAGATGATGAGGTACCGCTCCTTTCACTGGATAAAGACCGGATGAATCAGGTTATTTATAATCTTTTAAATAATGCTATCCGCTATGTACCTTGCGGAGGGGCTGTTTTCATTCAATCGCGGCTGCGGCGGCTAAAAAACGGCCAGCGCGTCGAAATCTGTATTGCTGATTCCGGACCGGGTATCAGTCATCAGGACGTACCTCATATTTTTGAGTATTTCTATCGGGCAGAGAAATCACGAAACCGTAAGAGTGGAGGTTCCGGTATTGGCCTGGCTCTGGCGCGGCAATATGTCATCAATCAGGGTGGATATATACGCGTCCACAGTAAAGAGGGAAAAGGCACGATCTTTACAATCTGCTTCCCCATTTTATAATGAAAAGGATGCTGTACCATGTTTCACGTGAAACATAGTACAGCATCCTTTTTTTATGATACAATAGGAATAACAGAAATGAGCGGATTGAAAGAAAGGAG
>NZ_ONTA01000049.1:0-6968 GCF_900320625.1 Megasphaera sp. DJF_B143 | reverse complement strand
ATGGCTTCGGCGACACAGTTCATCGTATTGGCTGAGCCATAGAATGAACAGGACCCGCAGGTCGGACCACAGACGTCTTCCAGACTGTTAAATGTAGGTTCGTCTATTTTTCCGGCACGCAGCATTCCCAGCCCTTCCGACATAGAAGTCAGATCGGATTTGCGGTTGTCGAATACCTTGCCTCCCAGCATGGGACCGCCACCCATAAATATGACTGGAATATCGAGGCGGGCTGCCGCAAGGAGCATACCCGGCACGATTTTGTCACAGGAGCCGAGCAGCACGACGGCATCCAGATGATGGATTTCTACCATCGTTTCGATGTCATTGGCAATCAGGTCGCGGGAAGGCAGAATATAATGCATGCCAGCGTGGCCCTGGGCCGTGCCGTCACAGCCGGCGATGACGCCAAATTCACAGGCTGTACCGCCTGCCCGGTATATTCCCTTTTTGACGGCTTCGGCCATCTGGCGCAGGTTGTAGTGTCCCGGCACGAGTTCATTCCAGGAGTTGGCAATGCCAATCAGCGGGCGCTTCAGATCGTCATCGGAATAGCCGATGGATTTAAATACACTGCGATTAAAAGACCATTCCGGCCTTCCTAAAATTTCTTTACTTCTGTACATTTTCTTCATCCTTTCCCACCATCAGGTGTCAGCAGAAAGCTGTGCTTTCTAAATGAAATAGTACATGTCCCTTTCTTCACTATAACTTTTTTTCATTTTATTTGCAACTATTTTGTATGAATAATTGTAAAACCGGTGTCTCAGTTTTGAGACAGAATCAGATGAGTCCGTTCAAATGAACAAATGTGAAAACAATAACGTAAAATCGATGAATGATACCAGAAAAATCATATTAGTTATGATTTTTCTATAGACTAGGATACTAGAATATGCTAATATGTACGTATATTAGATGCGTTATAACAGATGTGTCATTCTTTGATAAAATTGCCGTCGGATTCCGGTATTCATAAGGGTTGATGGCTGTTTTATATATGTGATTTTCTCATAGCGAGCGAACATAAGGTGCAATCCCGTTATTTGACAGACACTGCCATTCTAGTACAATAATAGTATGTGAATTCGTAAATGTATACACATGTGTATATGCGAATTAATGTGCAATTGCATGAGGCAGGAACTGGTACAAATTCGTTCTGTTGCTGTAAAGAGAGGAGTAGTAGTATGAAACAAGGTACAGGTGTTGTAGGAGAATTATGTAAAGACGTATTTATTCCTAAAATGGTGAAAGTACATCAGAAATTTGATTTATCGTACATTAAACCGGAAGATATTCCCGGTGTTGTTCGGGCTCAGCTCGATCGTGACATTATCGCATCCAAAATAAAACCGGGCATGACGATTGCCATTACCTGCGGCAGCCGCGGCGTATCCAATACGGCTCTTATTATCAAGACCATTGCATCGTATGTTAAGGAAAAAGGTGCTAAACCGTTCGTATTCCCGGCTATGGGCAGTCATGGCGGTGCTACGCCGGAAGGACAGACTCAGATCGTCAATGGCTATGGCGTCGTGGAAGACTATGTAGGATGCCCGATTCGTGCGACTATGGAAACGAAACAGATTGGCACGACCGATGATGGCCGTCCTGTTTTCATTGATAAATATGCAGCTGAATCGGATGGTATCATCATGCTGGGCCGTATCAAAGCCCATACGCAGTTCGTTGGCCCTTATGAAAGCGGCCTGATGAAGATGGCTGTCATCGGCATGGGCAAACAGCATGGCGCCGAAGGTGTCCATGAACAGGGCTTTGTCCATATGGCAGAAAACATCCAGCGCTATGGCAAAGTCATTCTGAAAAACGCTCCGATTATTTGTGGCGTCGGCCTTTTGGAAAATGCGGCAGATCAGACGCATACCATTGTCGCCCTCACGCCGGATGAAATCATCGAACAGGAACCGGAATACCTGAAAAAAGCAAAAGCTCTCATGGGCCATATCATGATCAAACATGCCGACCTTCTCATCATCGATGAAATTGGCAAAAACATCAGTGGCGACGGCCATGACCCCAACGTTTCCAATATGCTGCCCCGTGAAACGGGCGTCCCCTTTGGCCCGAACGGTGAATTCCCGTCCAAGTGTGAATTCAATGCCGACCGCAAAATTGTCCTGGATCTCACGGAAGAAACTCATGGCAACGCCAATGGCCTGGGCTTGGCAGATGTAACGACACAGCGTTGCGTTGACAAGATTGTCAATGCTGCAGCATATCCGAATGCCGTTACCTCGACGATTCTGGAAATGGTCAAGATTCCGTTCTGGACGGAAAATGATAAACTGGCTATCCAGGTTGCACTGAAAACGGCTACGAAAGCTGATAAGACAGCTCCGAAAATCGTCCGCATCAAGAATACGATGGAAGTGCAGGATATTTACGTATCAGAAGCACTGCTTCCGGAAGTTGAAGCTAACCCGGATATGGAAGTAGCCGGGGAACTGGCTCCTATGCCGTTTGATGAAAATGGCAACCTGTTTTAATCCGTCATGACGATAGGAGATCGTATGCTGTATCTGGCAGCATACGGCCTCTCATATATAACATATTATATTTATATTTTGTTTCCCAATCCCTAAAACAAGGAGGAACATGAATGGAACAGAGATGTAAAGGCGTACGCAAAGTATGGGCCCAGTCGGATGCATTGAAACTCGGCACCGAATTCTCCGAAGGCGATCTCGCGAAACCGCAGATTTTGATTGATGATGTATGGGGTGAAAGCCATCCCGGCAGTGTTCACCTCGATAAGTATGCTAAGCAGGCATCTATCGGCGTCTATGAAACGGGTGGCAAACCTGCTAATTTCCATGTCACTGATATCTGTGACGGATGGGCTCAGGGCCATGATGGCATGAACTTTATTCTTCCCAGCCGTGAAGTCATTGCCGATATGGTAGAAATCCATGCCAATGTCATTCCCTGGGATGGCGTTATTCTGATTTCCAGCTGTGATAAAGCCGTACCGGCTCACCTGGAAGTAGCTGCCCGTCTCGATATGCCGGTCATCCACATTCCCGGCGGTTCTATGCGCAGCGGCCCGGGGTGCACGACATCCGACCTCGCCGGCCCGATTACGGCCCGTGATAAACGCGGTCTGGTCAGCAAAGATGAAATGCGCGATTATAAACTGACGGGCTGTCCGACCTGTGGTTCCTGTCAGTTCATGGGAACGGCCAGCACGATGCAGTGCATGTCTGAAGCACTTGGTATGGCCCTTCCCGGCAATGCTGTCGTACCGGCTACGTTGATGGAAAGTCAGCGCTATGCCCGTCTGGCAGGTCAGAAGATTATGGAACTGGCTGAAAAAGGCATCACCACGTCAAAAATCATGACGAAAGCGGCCTTCATCAACGCCATTAAAGTCCATCAGGCTATCAGTGGTTCTACCAATGCTACCATTCATTTCCCGGCTATTGCCCATCAGCTGGGCATTGATATTCATCCGCGCATGTTTGATGAAATCGGCAAGAATATCAAATATCTGACGAATGTACAGCCTAGCGGCAAATACATTACAGAATTCCTCTGGTATGCCGGCGGGATTCCCATGATCCAGATGTATCTCAAAGACGAACTGGATCTCAACGTCATGACCGTTACGGGCCGCACGCTGGGTGAAAACCTGGAAATGATTGAAAAGAGCGATTTCTTTGAACGTGGCCTCGGCTATCTCAAGACTTATGGCATTAATCCGGAAGATATCATCCGCAAACCGGAACATTCGAATAAATATGGTTCTCTGGCTGTACTGGACGGCAATATTGCTCCTGATGGCAGTGTCGTTAAATTCTCGGCTATCAAGAATCCCGATATGATGCATCATATCGGACCGGCACGGGTATTCAATTCGGAAGAAGACTGCCAGCAGGCTATCATTACTGGTCAGGTCAATCAGGGCGACATCTTATTTATCCGTTATGAAGGCCCGAAAGGCGCTGGTATGCCTGAAAGCCTCATGACGACCGATGCCATTGCCTTTGATGAACGCCTGGATGGCACGGTTGCACTGGTAACGGACGGCCGTTTCTCCGGTGCTACCCAGGGCCCGGCTATCGGCCACGTATCACCGGAAGCCGTAGAAGGCGGCCCCATTGCGCTCCTGGAAGACGGCGATATGATTGAAATCGACATTCCGAACCGCAAGATCAATATGATCGGCGTAAAAGGTGAAAAGAAGACGGCGGAAGAAGTAGATGCTATTCTGGCTGAACGTAAAAAGAACTGGAAGATGCCTGATTTCCCGAAGAAAAAAGGCTATCTGGCTCGCTATAGCAAATATGCGACATCGGCAATGTCCGGCGGATATCTTCAGTAATTCATACTAGTTTGCAGCTAATAAAAAAGGTATCGTACGAAGCAGTGATGCTTTGTACGATACCTTTTTAGCTGTACGTTTATAGTAAATAACAACAAAATTCAGATATAAAAAAGACCTGTTGCTGAGAACAGGTCTTTTTTATACATGTAGTGACTTAACATCTTATATTGGCTGGGACTGGAATGATTTGGCAAAGAAATCAATATCGTTGATGTTCAGTTCCGTAAAGGTGTGTTCCAGTTTTTCCTTCGATGTCTTCAATGCGTCAATGGTTTTTTCCTTCTTTTCTTCTGTCAGGCGGAAAGAAGGGATGCTGACGCTCATGGCAGCGATATAATGACCGTGATACGCCAGGGGAACGGAGAAACAATTGATGCCGGGAGAAATTTCTTCTTTATCCGTGAAATATCCAAGCGTCTTGCCCTGCTGGCATTCATCATAGAAACGGTTAAAGTCCGTACAGGTCCGTTCTGTTACCGGGGCCAGCCCCTGGGGATAGAGTGTTTGCAGGCCCTGCAGGGTGTATTCGCTTAGCAGTGCCTTTCCGATAGCCGTGCTGTAAGCAGGAAGCCGTTTGCCGACGAAAGAAATGAGCCGTATCGGTTCGGGAGATTCTTCTTTTGCCAGATAGAGTACATCACCGCCTACCAGAACACCGAGCTGGCAGGCTTCCGATGTGGCATTGACGATGCGTTTCATCTGGGCTTTGAAAAGTTCTAGTATGTCCATGTCCTGCAGGCAGGCGGATCCGACGATGAGAGCGCTGATGCCGACTGTATACTTGTTGGATCCATGCTGGGTGATAAAGCGGCGTTCACACAGTGTGCGGATAATGGGAACAATCGTACTTTTGGGGACAGAGATAGCCGTGGCAATTTCTGTCAGGGAGCAGCCTTCCTTCGATGTGGAAAGAAGCTGCATAATGTCCAATACACGGGCTGTAGGGCGGTGCGTGGTATAGGGCATCCTATATTACCTCCTTTAAAATATATATGATGACGGTAAATCACAGGCAGTACATTGAGGTTCACAATCATCAGTATAGCGAAAATGGGACAACCTTGCAAATGGAAATAGATGATACAAGACTGAGAAGTCTGGTTATAGCACGGGCAGATATAAACCACAAAAGGAATTTATCGGCGAATATTGCTATTTTATGTGAAAAATGGTAGAATATAGACGTAAAACGTATATACAAATTATAACTCATATACGAACAAATTGCAAAAGAAATTGTCATATTTATCTATTCCGATATAGATATAATTCTGCTTTAAAACTATGAAAATAGTTTTGAATAAATGCCTTACGAGGCGTATAATTTAAGGAGGTATTTTTTTATGAATTTTGAATTCTCTGATGAACAGCAGGCGATTCAGAAATTGGTACGCGAATTTGCAGAAAAGGAAATTGCACCGACTGTCCAGGAACGGGATGAAAAAGCAGAATTTTCCCGTGAAATCTTTGATAAAATTGGTGAATTAGGCTTGTGCGGCATCTTTTTCCCCGAAGAATACGGTGGAAGTGATGGCAGTTATGTAAGCTATATCCTGGCTAATGAAGAATTATCCAAGGTTGATGACGCCGTAGCTGCCGGGTATGCCTCCAGCATTTCTCTGTGCGCATGGCCTATCTGGAAATTTGGTACAGAAGAACAGAAGAAAAAATACCTCACACCGCTGGCAGAAGGAACGAAACTGGGTGCTTTCGGCCTGACAGAACCCAATGCCGGTTCTGATGCTGCCCGTCAGCAGAGCACGGCTGTCCGTAAAGGCGACCATTATATCCTCAACGGCAGCAAAATCTTTATCACCAATGGCGGGGAAGCAGACATTTATGTCGTCTTTGCTATGACGGATAAGACAAAAGGCACAAAAGGGATTTCCGCGTTCATCCTTGAAAAAGGAATGGAAGGCTTCACTTTTGGCAAAGAAGAACAGAAGATGGGGATTCATGCTTCCAAGACGAGAGAACTGATTTTCCAGGATGTTAAAGTTCCGGTAGAAAATCTTCTCGGTGAAGAAGGCAAAGGCTTCAAAATCGCTATGCAGGGCCTCGATGGCGGCCGTATCGGTGTTGCTGCCCAGGGCCTGGGCATCGCCGGTGCTGCGCTGGAAGCGGCCATCAAGTATTCCAAGGAACGGGAACAGTTTGGCAAACCGGTCTGCAAATTCCAGTCTATTTCCTTTATGCTTGCCGACATGGCAACGAAACTGGATGCAGCCCGTCTTCTCGTGTACCGTGCAGCAGCCCTCAAAGAACAGGGCAAACCGTGCACGAAAGAATCGTGCATGGCCAAGCTGTATGCGACCGATGCGGCTATGTCCATTGCAACGGACGCCGTACAGATTCTCGGCGGTTATGGCTACATCCGCGAATATCCGGTAGAACGGCTCATGCGCGATGCCAAGATTACCCAGATTTATGAAGGTACGAACCAGATTCAGAGACTGATTATTTCCGGCCAGCTTTTACAGTAAATCGTTCATACAGAAAGGGAGATAACGATGAGTGATGTATTAACCTATGATGAAATGAAAGTCGGCGATAAGACCACTTTCGGCAAAACAATTGGTGAATGTGATGTATATGCTTTTGCAGGTGTTACGGGTGATTT
>NZ_ONTA01000160.1:0-10652 GCF_900320625.1 Megasphaera sp. DJF_B143 | reverse complement strand
GTTTCGGAACACATGGATGAAATCATCCACATGGTCCAGACCCTCATCGACAAAGGCTATGCCTATGTCATCGACCACGACGTCTATTACAGCGTCGAAAAGTTTGCCGATTACGGTGAATTGAGCGGCCGCAGCCTCGACGACATGATGGCTGGCGCCCGTATCGAAGTCGATGACCGCAAACATAATCCCATGGATTTCGCTCTCTGGAAGGGAGCAAAGCCGGGTGAACCTTCGTGGGACAGCCCGTGGGGACCAGGCCGTCCGGGATGGCATATCGAATGCTCGGCCATGAGCAACAAATATCTTGGTGATACCTTTGATTTCCACGGCGGCGGAAGCGATTTGATCTTCCCCCATCATGAAAATGAAATTGCCCAGTCAGAAGCGTATACAGGCAAGAAACCGATGGTCAAATACTGGCTGCACAACGGGTTCATTACCATAAATTCTGAAAAGATGAGCAAATCTCTGAATAATTTCTTCCTCGTCAAAGACGTACTGGAACATTACAGTCCCGATGCCCTGCGGTATTTCCTCATTTCCAACCATTACCGCAGCCCGCTTGATTTCAGCGACGAACGATTGGAAGAAATGACCCGCAGCCTGGAACGCCTGGGCACATCGATTGACAACGTTCTGGAATTGCTGGCTATGCCCGCCGGTGCTAAATCGGATACATCAGCCCAGCTTCTGGCCGATGCGAAAAAGATTGAAGAAGACTTTGAAGAAGCTATGTGCGACGATTTCAACACCGCTCTTGCCAGCGCAGCCATGTTTGAACTGGCCCGCAAAGTCAATATTTATAAAGATGCGGTCCTCAATAAGAACGTTCCTGTCGATTCGTCCGTCGTTTCTGAAGTCAAACGGATTTTTAAGACTATGACCGACATCCTCGGTATTTTGGAAGACCGCTGGAATGGCAATAAAGGCGAAGCCAGCAATAAGGACTACAACGACCTCATGGACCTCATCCTGGAAGTCCGTCAGGAATGCCGGGCCCAGAAACAGTATGCTCTGGCCGATGCTATCCGCGATAAGCTGGCTGCTCTGGGTATTACCGTAGAAGATTCTCCTCAGGGAGCGCGCTGGAAAAAGTGAAATTCAGACAACTGCAGGCATTAAAAAAGAAATCTTACGCCGCTTTTGCTTCGGGAGTCCGTCTGGATGTCCCCGAAGCAGAACCGGCGCAGCTGGACCCCATTTCCTTGGCTTTTGTTGGTGATGCCTACTATGCGTTATATATGCGTCGTCATCTCGTCGGGACGGGGATACCCAACGTGCAGGTACTGCATACACTGGCAGCCGAGTTCGTGTCAGCCAAAGTGCAGGCCATCATATACCGTCAGATAAAAGAAAACCTGAATGAAGAGGAGCAGTCCGTCTGTCAGCGGGCACGTAATGCCTATTCCCAGACACCGAAAAGTGCTTCCGTTGCGGAATATCATGACAGCACGGCCTTGGAAGCACTCGTCGGGTTCCTGGTCCTGTCTGACCAGAAGGAACGGCTGCAGGCCGTCATGGAACAGATCTATACACATACACAGGAGTATTGCCGCATGGCACATCCCTGATGAGGAGATACTATGAGTAAGGAAAGTATGATTATCGGCCGCAACAGCGTGACAGAGGCGCTGCGGGCAGGCCGGTCTATTTCAAAAATCTATCTGGCGGCAGGCAATCAGGCACCGGCTCTGGAACGCATCCGGGAGCTGGCTGGTGAACGGGGGATTCTCATCGAAAACGTTCCTCCGAAAGTATTGCACCGCCTGGCTCCGGATGAACGCCATCAGGGCGTCGTAGCTATGGCAGCGGCCATTGACTTTGCTGATCTGACCGATGTACTGGCCGATGTTGAAGCGAAAGAAGAAGTTCCCTTTCTGGTGCTACTCGATGGCATCGAAGATGTCCATAATCTGGGGGCTATCATCCGGACTGCCGAATGTGCTGGTGTCCATGCCGTCCTGGTACCGAAGCGGCGCAGTGCTCCCCTGAATGAAACGGTGGGAAAAACGAGTGCCGGCGCTATCGAATACATGCCTATCGTACCAGTTGGAAACAGCACGCAGCTCCTGAAGAAGCTGAAAAAGCGGGGCTTCTGGATTATCGGTGCCGATATGGATGGCACGGTGGATTATTTCCATAGCTCATTGACGGAGCCCATTGTACTGGTCATCGGCAGTGAAGGCAGAGGCATGTCGCGGCTGGTCAAAGAAACGTGTGATGTGCTGGTACAGATTCCCATGTTCGGTCATGTCAACTCTCTTAACGCGTCTGTGGCGGCGGCTTTGCTCATATACGAAGCCGTGCGGCAGCGGCAGGCGGTGACACAGCCGTGAAAGATTTATTGGTAGTAGATGGATATAACATTATTTTTGCCTGGCCGTCTTTACAGCCCCTGGCCCGGGAATCGCTGGAACATGCCAGGGAAAAACTGATCGACATACTGGCCAGTTATGGCAAATCCAAGGGATATATGCTGGTACTTGTCTTTGATGCCATGTATACGGAAGAGACAGAAAAGAGCATGAAACTGGGCCGCGATTGCGAAATCATCTTTACGGACAAGGAAGAAACGGCAGACAGCCGCATTGAAAAACTGGTCTATGAACACCGGAATGAACGACGCAGTATTTACGTTGCGACGTCCGATGGTCCGGAACAGAACCAGATCCTTGGCACTGGCGCTTACCGCGTGACTGCGCGGGAACTGGCAGAAGATGTACAGCGCAGCCGGCAGGAAATGAAGCAATATGAGCATACGAATGTTCTCACAGAGGGCAGCAGCCGCAACGAAGTCGTATATCATGTAAAGAACGGTGATGTCCTCGAAAAACTGGAGAAAATCCGCAGATCAAAATAAGAAAGCAGGTACATGCGGTCAATGAAACAAGCGATGATGAAAAAAATGGACAGATTCAAAGATCTGACTGATGAAGAAATTGTCCGCATGGCACAGGAAGAGCATGATGCCGGAGCGACCGATTATATTGTCCACAAGTACAGAAATTTTGTAAAAGCCAAGGCACGCTCGTATTTCCTCATCGGAGCAGATAAAGAAGATATTATTCAGGAAGGCATGATTGGCCTGTATAAGGCAACCCGCGATTTCCGCGGCGATAAACAGGCGTCGTTCCGGGCCTTTGCCGACCTCTGCGTGACAAGGCAGATTATAACAGCTATCAAGACGGCGACGCGGCAGAAACATATTCCCCTCAATTCGTATGTATCCCTGAATAAACCGATTTACACAGATGAGTCGGAACGGACACTGATGGATGTCGTTTCGGCAGCTCCCGTTTCAGATCCGGAAGAACTCATTATCAGCCGGGAAAATTTTGCAGATATTGAACTGAAAATGAACGAAGTCCTGAGTGATCTGGAATGGCAGGTGCTGATTGCCTATCTGGAAGGCAAGTCGTATAATGAGATGTCCCAGGAGCTTCACCGCCATGTCAAATCCATTGATAATGCGTTGCAACGGGTCAAACGGAAACTGGAACGGTATCTGGAAATGCGGGATAAGGAAAATAATGGGAAAGAACCTATTGATAGAAAAGAGAAATGAGTGTACAATAGTACCGTTAAGTGTGTTATGTGAGGAGGATTATTGTGATTACCGCATTAGAAATTATAGTAGTCATTTTGGCATTGCTGATTATCGGTGTCGTTGTCGCTCAGAAAAGTAAGACACAGGGGATGGGTGCCGGCTTTGGCGGTGGTGCTGAAGACTTATTTGGCAGCAGAGCCCGTGGTATGGATGCGTTATTGTCCAAGCTTACGATTATCTTGTCAGTTGCCTTTACGATTTTTACCCTTGTTCTGGGAAGACTGCTGAACACATATTGAGCCGGATACAGGAGAAGCGGCGTGATGACGGATGTGTCTCACGCAGGTTTTCCTTTGCTTTAAACTTCAAACGTAACAGAGGCTGTCTTACCGGGCAGCCTCTTTTTTCTACACACGATGATCCTTCACGATGACGCAATACGGAAATTTTGTATCATCATTCCCTTTTTACTGGAGAAGATAATGGATAAACAACTCGCTCATGATATAATAAATATATGTAGTAAGACTGAAGAAGGTGCCACTGTTGAAGATTGTGCCGAGCAATTGGATTTGAAAGGCGGACAACTGGCACAGCTGTTTACGGCTTTTGATGAACTGGCAAGGAGTGGTGTGCTTATGAGAATCGCTGGCGAGCGATACCTGGCAGCACAAAAAAGTGCGGAAATTACAGGTATTTATAAAGGATATACGAAAAATTTCGGGTTCGTCATCACTAATGACCTGAAAGAAGATGTTTACATCACCGAATCGAACCGTCATACGGCCATGAATAATGATAAAGTGCAGGTCCGGCTGTTGCAGAGCAGCCGCGGACACAGGCAGGAAGGGGAAATCATCCGCATTATCGAACGGGCCAATACGACCGTCGTCGGGACCTATGACCGGCAGCAGAACTGTGGGTTTGTCATCCCCGACGATGAACGGCTGCGGGAAGACATTTATGTCCCTCTGGATAAGACTCTGAATGCGAGAAGCAGCGCCAGAGTGCTGGTCAGGATTACCCGCTGGCCCGAAGAAAACCGGAAAGCGGAAGGTGAAATTGCGGAAGTCCTGGGATATGACGGAGATAAAGACCTGGATATCAAGGTCATTATGGCCCGGCACGGACTGCCTTTTGATTTTCCGGAAGCCGTCAAGAAAGAAGCCGAAGCCATCAATCAGACGGTCGTACCGACAGCGGACAGACGGGATTACCGGGACCGGAATCTGATTACCATAGATAGCGAAGATGCCAAGGACCTCGACGATGCCATCGATGTCGTCCGCCTTCCCAACGGGAATTACCGTCTGGGCGTCTATATTGCTGATGTCAGCTGGTATGTCCGGCCCCAGTCGGCGATAGACCAGGAAGCGTACAACCGCGGTACTAGTGTCTATCTCGTAGACCGGGTCATTCCCATGCTGCCGACCGTACTTTCCAATGGCATCTGCAGTCTCAATGCCGGCCAGGACCGCTATTCCATGACCTGCGTCATGGAAATCGATTCCCAGGGACAGGTCGTCCATGCCGACATCGGTCCGGCTGTCATCCAGGTTAAACGGCGCTGCAATTATCACGAAGTAAAAAAAGCACTCCTCGAAGGCATCGTTCCCGATGATCTGCGGCCTTTTATGCCGATGCTCCGGGAGCTTCGGGAATTATCAGATATTTTAAAAGCCATGCGCCTGCGCCGCGGGGCTATTGATTTTGATTTCCCGGAATACAAAGTCATACTCGATCCCGATGGCAAACCACTGCGGTTGGAACGCCGGGACCGTTCCATTGCCGAACAGATTGTCGAAGAAAGTATGCTGATTGCCAATGAAACCGTTGCGTCCTATCTTCGTGACAGTGGCAATCCCAGTGTGTACCGTATCCATGAAATACCGGAACCGGAACGGCTGGAAATGATGCGGACCGTCCTTTCCAGTTTTGACCTGCCTGTACCCGATGCCGATGAGGTGAAACCGGCCGATTTCCAGCAGCTCATCGAAAAATCGAAGGGTACCGATGCTGAAGCGGTCGTGCAGACGATTGCCCTGCGCTCCATGCAGCAGGCGCGTTATTCGACGGTCAATGCCGGTCATTTCGGCCTGGCCTCGGAATGTTACACTCATTTCACGTCACCTATCCGGCGGTACCCGGACCTGATGGTGCACCGCCTCATCCGCCAGTTCCAGAGCGAAGGGAAGCTGACAGAAAAAGAAGCCAGTCTATCCCTGTCTTTCCATACACAGGCCGCTGACCAGGCCAGTACGCGGGAACGGGTCGCTGTGGAAGCGGAACGGGAGACGGATGACCTCAAAAAGGCAGAATACATGGTGCCTTTTGTCGGTGAAGCCTTCGATGCCCACATAACGGGTATTACGTCATTCGGGTTGTTTGTCGGTCTGGAAAATGGTATTGAAGGATTGATTCATATATCGCTGCTGACTGATGACGATTATGAATTCGATGAAGCGTCCTATACGATGCGCGGCCGTCTCGGAGGTCATGTGTACCGTCTGGGCGATTCCATAGAAGTTACTCTGGCAAAAGTGAATACCGACCGGTGTGAAATCGATTTTGTACCGGGCCGGGTCGATTCACTGGAAGATTTGCAGCAGCGCATGGCGGCCAGTATGGAAAAGAGACATCATCGCAGTAAGGAAACGACGAAACGGGACTGGATGAATGATGCCGGTCATAAACCGGGCAAGAAAGATAAAAAGGGAAAGAAAAACAAGAAAAACAGCAGAGTAAAGAAGAGCGGCCGCAAGACAAAGAAGAAGAAAGCCCGCAAAGGCCGCAAGACGGGCAGAAAGTAGAGGAACCACGCGTTGGCAAAAGGAACGAGCGGGGTAAAATATATTGCGGAAAACCGCAAGGCCCGTCATGATTATTTTATACATGAAACGTACGAAGCCGGTATTGCCCTGACAGGGACGGAAGTTAAGTCCCTGCGTCAGGGAAAGGCAAACCTGAAGGATAGTTTCTGCCGCATTGAGCATGGGGAATTACTCCTGCTGGGAATGCATATCAGTCCGTATGAACAGGGGAACCGGTTTAATCATGATCCCCTGCGGACACGGCGTCTTCTCATGCATAAGTATGAAATACTGAAATTGTTTGGCAAGACAAAAGAAAAGGGATATACTCTGATTCCGCTGAATCTGTATTTAAAAAAGGGAAAGGTAAAGGTAACAGTGGCCCTGGTCAGTGGTAAAAAACTGTATGATAAGCGTCAGGCCCTGGCCGAAAAAGAAGCAAAACGCGATATAGAACGGCGCATGAAAGAACGGCGCTGATGAGGAGGAATACCATGAAATGCCGCTATTGTGATAATGAAGCAGTCTATCCGGACGGACTTTGCGAACGCTGCCACCAGGCAGAGGTAGAAAACCGCGGAGCTTCTGTCTTGTCTGATGACGAACGTGATAATTTCAAAGGACAGACCATTAACGAAGACGGCACTGTCTATGAAGAAAAAAAGGAACAGGAAGAAAGTCAGTCCAATGTCCATATTTATATGACTCACGGCCTGCCCCTGCGCATCAAGCTGGCCATCGGCTTTATCATTTTCTGTGTCCTGGCTATTATCATCAGCGCACTGGGCTTCTTGATACTGGCATTGCCGTATCTGCTGGGAGGTGCGGTCATCGTCTTAGTGTATCAGATTGTAAAAACGCTGCTGCGCCACCGTTAGGGGACGCTTACGCAGAGGATAGAGGTTAGTATGAAAGATAAAATTGCCATCATCGATGGAAACAGCCTGCTATACCGTGCATTTTATGCGATTCCCGTACTGACAGACAGTCAGGGGAACTATACAAATGCCGTCTATGGCTTTTTGAACATGCTTTTGAAGCTGTATGAACAACTGGACCCGAAATATGTAGCCGTAGCATTCGATAAGGATAAACATACTTTCCGTAATGAATTGTACAGCGAATATAAAGGGACGCGGAAACCGGCTCCCGATGAACTGCGCCCACAGTTTGCCCTGATCCGCGAAGTGCTCCAGTGCCTTGGAATATGTATCCTGGAACAGGAAGGATATGAAGGGGACGACATCATCGGCACACTGGCACGGGGACTGGAAAAAGAGAATCTCGATATTGCCGTCGTCACAGGAGACCGTGACGCATTGCAGCTTGTCGATGACAGTGTGACCGTTCATCTGACGAAAAAGGGGATCACCAATATGCTGGCCGTGACGCCGCAGGTCATGGAAGAAGAATATGGCTATACGCCGGCTCAGGTCATCGATATGAAGGCACTTATGGGAGATACGGCAGATAATATCCCCGGCGTGCCCGGCGTAGGAGAAAAAACGGCATTAAAGCTGATTTCCCAGTTTCACAGTGTAGAAGGCGTCTATAATCATATCGACGATGTAAGCGGCAAAAAGCTGAAAGAAAAGCTGAGCATGAATAAGGACTCGGCGTTTCTTTCCAAACAGTTGGCTACCATCCGCTGTGATGTGCCATTGACCTATTCCCTGGATGATTTTGTACCACAGCCGAGGGAAGAAGATGTGGCTAGTCTGTTCCGTCAGCTCGGATTCAAGAATCTTCTGGAACGGTTTGCTTCGTTTGACCGGTTTTCTCATATTGCTCCTAAGGCGGACGCGGTGACGCTGTCATATCTCGATCGTTCCCGATGGCAGCCGGAAAAGCTTTCCGGCATGACTGTAGCCGTGGAAGCCCTGTATGATGCGGCACTTCCCGTGCCTCATGTAATCTACCTGTCTCTGGCAACAGCTGATGGCATCCTGCAGATTCCCGGTGAAGACGCTGCTAAATGGCTGGCTGCTCTTTCAAAAGCAGGCCTGGTCATTACATCGGATGGCAAGAGGCTTTCGAAAACCGTATGGGCTGCCACGGGGAAAAAACTTCCCCTGGCCGATGTCACTCTGGCGGCATATTTGCTTGATCCGACGCGGACTGCGTATGGCCTGACCTATTTATCGGAAAAGTTTGCCGTGCCGCTGGCTGAAAATCCGGAAGCACCGGATACGGTGCGCTGTGATGAAGGAGCTGCATTTGTGTATGCTCTCTGGCCAAAAGAAAAACAGTCTCTGGAAGAATTTAAGCTGGATGAGTTATATCAATCCATCGAAGAACCGCTCATCCATACGCTGGCTGTCATGGAAATGAATGGCTTTGCTGTCGATGAAACGCGCCTGCAGGAAATGGAACGGGAACTGTCACTGAAAGCTGATGAACTGGAACAGTCTATTTATGACGATGCGGGTGAAGTGTTTAATATCAATTCCCCCAAGCAACTGGGGCAGATTCTGTTCGAAAAGCTGCAGCTTCCGGTCATTAAAAAGACGAAGACGGGATATTCAACCGATTCTTCCGTACTGGAAGAACTCCGGGACAAGCATCCCATGATTGATAAGATTTTACAATTCCGGGCGTTAAAGAAGCTGATTTCCACGTATCTCGAAGGATTGGAACCTCTTATTTCCCGGGAAACAGGCCGGATTTATACGTCCTTTAACCAGATGGTCACGGCGACGGGACGCCTTAGCAGTTCCGATCCCAATCTCCAGAATATTCCCATCCGCACGGAACAGGGGCGGAAAATACGGTCCCTGTTCATACCGGGAGAAGGATATGACTACATCGTCTCTGGCGATTATTCGCAGATTGAACTGCGCCTGCTGGCTCATTTGTCACAGGATCCGACGATGATAGACGGTTTTAAAAAGGGACAGGATATCCACCGGCGGACGGCATCGGAAGTGTTTGGCATTCCTCTCGACGACGTGACATCGGAACAGCGGTCCCATGCCAAAGCCGTCAACTTCGGTATCATCTATGGAATCAGCGACTTTGGCCTGGCCCGCAATATTTCCATCTCCCGCAAGCAGGCCAAAGAATATATTGAATCCTATTTTGCCCGCTACAACTGTGTCCATGGATATATGGAAAAACTGGTCTCCGAAGCCCGGGAAAGCGGGATGACTCATACCATGTTCGGACGTATCCGGGCATTGCCGGAAATCAACAGCAAGAATTTCACCCGCCGTTCCTTTGCCGAACGAACGGCCATGAATACGCCTATCCAGGGAAGTGCCGCCGACATTATCAAGCTGGCTATGAATGCCGTACAGGATGAATTGGAACAGCGCGGCCTCAGAAGCCGGATCCTCGTACAGGTTCACGACGAACTGGTTCTGGAAGTGCCGGAGGCGGAAAAAGCAGAAGTAGAACGACTGCTGAAAGACACGATGGAACACATCGTCGAACTGTCTGTCCCCCTCGTAGTCGATATCCACAGCGGTTCTAACTGGGAAGAAGCAAAGTAGGTGAACCTATATGCCTGAATTGCCGGAAGTAGAAACGATACGAGGTTTCATCGATGACCATATCAGAGGGCAGATGATTACTCAGGTAGAGACGGATTTGCCACGTCTCATTCGGAACACGACGGCGGACCGCTTTGCCACTGCTTTAACAGGACAGACCATTGAAGGCGTGAGTCGTAAGGGAAAGTATCTATTTATCCACTGTAGCGGCCCCTGGTCGTTTCTGGCCCATATGCGCATGACGGGTAGTCTGCTCTATGAAGACCATCCCGGTAAGTATGCCGGCCGGGCTGTCCATATCACGTTTACTCTCAGCCAGGGATGGCTGTTATACCGGGATATCCGTACGCTCGGCTGTCTCTGGCTCGTTCCCTCCCAGGGACCGACGGGTATCAAAGGCTATGACAGCCTGGGGCCGGACGCAATTGGTACCGAATTTACAAAAGCATACCTGTACGGCCTGTTGAAACAGACCAGCCGGCCTGTCAAAACGGTCCTCATGGATCAATCGAAGATAGCCGGACTTGGTAATATTTACGTAGATGAAGCCCTGTTCCGGGCGGGCATCCGGCCCATGCGCCATAGCGATAAAGTCACGAAAAAAGAAGCGGTCCGTCTTCATGAAGCCATCGTCGCCGTCCTCCGGGAAGGCTTGGAACACGGTGGCACAACAATCCGCAACTTTATCAGTGGCAATGGCAAAGAAGGACAGAACCAGGACAACCTCCGCGTCTACGGCCGGGAAGGCACGCCGTGTACGGTCTGCGGCACGACTATCGAATACACGAAACTGAACGGCCG
>NZ_ONTA01000006.1:0-3006 GCF_900320625.1 Megasphaera sp. DJF_B143 | reverse complement strand
TGATCCGGTCGGCATCCACACTGGCGATTCTATCGTCGTGGCTCCGAGCCAGACCCTGAATGATCTGCAGTATCAGATGCTGCGTACGGCTTCTCTGGCCATTATCCGCCGCCTTAAGATCGAAGGTGGCTGCAATGTACAGTATGCTCTGGATCCCAACAGCAACCAGTACTATGTCATCGAAGTCAATCCCCGTGTCAGCCGTTCATCGGCACTGGCTTCCAAAGCGACGGGGTATCCCATTGCCAAAGTTGCGGCAAAAGTGGCTACAGGACTGACTCTGGACCAGATAACCAACGCCGTTACGGGAAAGACGACGGCCTGCTTCGAACCGACGCTGGATTACTGTGTCGTCAAATTCCCACGCTGGCCATTTGAAAAATTTGCTCTGGCTGACCGCACGCTGGGAACGCAGATGAAAGCTACAGGGGAAGTCATGGCGCTGGACCGCTGCTTTGAAGGAGCACTGCTCAAGGCTGTCCGTTCCCTGGAAATCGGCGTTAATTATCTGAGCCTGAAGAAACTGGAATCCAAATCACTCATCGATATTGCAGAATTGTTGAAAAACCAGGATGATGAACGTATCTTTGTCGTCGCTCAGGCACTGCGTCTGGGAATCGGCTTTGATAAAATCCATTATATTACCGGATACGATATGTGGTTCCTGAAAAAAATCAAAAATATCGTCGATCTGGAAGATAACCTACGCCGCAATAATCTGACGGAAGATAATATCCGCCTGGCTAAACGCTATAGCATGCCGGATGCGGTCATTGCCCAGCTTACCAGCAAAACGGAAGAACAGGTCCGTGCGTTCCGGGAAAAACTGGATATCCGTCCGACATTCAAGATGGTAGATACGTGTGCCGCTGAATTTGAAGCTGCAACACCGTATTATTATTCTTGTTACGCAACGGAAGATGAAGTCAGACCGCTGGGAGATAAGAGCGTCATTGTTCTCGGGTCGGGCCCTATCCGTATCGGACAGGGGATTGAATTCGATTATTGCTCTGTCCATTCAGCCTGGGCCCTGCGCAAAGCCGGGATGAACAGTATCATTATCAACAACAATCCGGAAACAGTCAGTACCGATTTCGATACGTCGGACAGCCTGTATTTTGAACCGCTTACCGTAGAAGATGTCATGGCTGTCGTCGAAAAAGAAAAGCCCGTCGGCGTCATCTGCCAGTTTGGTGGTCAGACGGCGATTAATCTGGCAGCTCCACTGGCTAAACGGGGCGTAACCGTCCTTGGAACCTCTGTCGATGGCATGGACCGGGCAGAAGACAGAGAACGGTTCGATGAACTTCTGGCCAAGCTCAACATACCCCGCCCGGACGGCCGGATCGCGACGAGTGACACGGAAGCGATGCAGGTATCAAAAGAATTGGAATTTCCTCTCATCGTCCGCCCATCGTATGTCTTGGGAGGCCGGGCTATGGAAATCGTCTATACAGAAAAGGAATTGGAACGTTATCTGCGGGAAGCCGTCATCGCCTCTCCGGATCATCCTATCCTGATTGATGAATATATGGTCGGCCGGGAAGTAGAAGTAGATGCGATTTCTGATGGCAAAGATGTCTTCATTCCAGGCATCATGGAACAGGTGGAACGGGCTGGCGTCCATTCCGGCGACTCTATTGCCGTATATCCGCCACAGCATCTGGATAAGGCCATGATTGACCAGATTGTCGATTATACAACGCGCATTACCCTGGAACTACAGGTAAAAGGTGCCGTCAATATCCAGTTTGTCGTATCGAAGGGCAAGTTGTATATCATTGAAGTCAATCCCCGCTCCAGCCGTACTGTACCATTCCTGAGTAAAGTAACGCATGTGCCTATGGTCGAACTGGCCACCCGCATAGCCCTGGGCGAAACGTTGAAGGAAATGGGATATGAAGGTGGACTCATGCCGGCAAAACCACATGTTGCGGCTAAAGCTCCTGTGTTCTCTTTCAGTAAGATCGGCCTGGCAGAAATTGCTCTCGGACCGGAAATGAAGTCGACTGGGGAAGTCATGGGTATAGGAAAGACCTATTCTGAAGCACTATACAAGGCTGTAAATGGCGCTAAGATGAAAATTCCTGCTGGTGGTACCATTCTGGTTACGGTAGCTGACCGAGATAAGGCAGAAGCACTGCAGCTGGCCCGCGGCTTCCAGGAATTGGGCTATCACATCATAGCCACTGCCGGTACGGGCAAATATTTCAATGAACAGGGATTCCCCGTCGATGTGGTCCGGAAGATCCATGAAGGCGGTACCAATATTGCTACGCTGATCCGCAATGGCAAAATTGATTTAGTCGTCAATACGCTGACCTTTGGCAAACATCCGGAACGGGACGGATTTAATCTGCGCCGTATGGCGGTCGAACTGGCAATTCCCTGCCTGACTTCGCTCGATACGGCCCGCGAAGTCCTGCGCGTCTTTGCCAATAAAGGCAAAGGACAGGGATATCATCATGTAGCCGCTTTGCAGGATTACGATCAAGAATAAGCAAGATACTATAGACAGCTCTTTGCAGGCAGTATGCCATGCAGAGAGCTGTTTTTTTCTTGCGTAGGATAAGCGTGTCGTGTCGGGGAGTTTCCTTGTGTATTATCAGGTAGTTTTTTTATAAATTAATTAAAATATTTCTTGCATTTTATTGGATATCATGATATACTTATCAAGTCGTCAGAACTAAGAACTGCTAATGAGTGGTTTGAAATGATTGAAAAAAGTACTTGACAGGATGAACATTCTCTTGTATAATCAATTACGTTCTGTTGAACAAGCCGACGTAGCTCAATTGGTAGAGCAACTGACTTGTAATCAGTAGGTTGTAGGTTCAAGTCCTATCGTCGGCTCCAAACGAATGGTGGGATTCCCGAGTGGCTAAAGGGAGCAGACTGTAAATCTGCCGGCGTTCGCCTTCGATGGTTCGAATCCATCTCCCACCACCATTTTTATCGCGGGGTGGAGCAGTTGGTAGCTCGTCGGGCTCATAACCCGAAGGTCGT
>NZ_ONTA01000050.1:0-4556 GCF_900320625.1 Megasphaera sp. DJF_B143 | reverse complement strand
ATTTACTATACCTTTCCCTCTTTGAACAAGGTCATCATTTCCATGGTCAGGCTGACCTTTTCTACATCTTCCGGTACTTCATCCCGATTGATCCAACGGGCAGTTGCCAGTTCTTCGTGATCTACACGCAGCGTATCTTCTCCGTCAAGGTCGCAGAAAAATCCGAACAGAAGCGTGTCGGTGAAACACCAGGGCTGGCTTTTATAGAACTGCAGATTTTTGACGCAGATTCCCACTTCCTCCATGACTTCCCGGTGAACTGTCTCCTCGATGGTTTCTCCAATTTCAGCAAATCCTGCGATGAGAGCCATATTCGTATATTCCCGGCCGGCATAGGTCGATACGAGGAGCTTATTTTCATGACGGACGGCCACGATGACCGCCGGATTGATACGGGGATAATTCATAATACCGCAGGATGGGCAATACAACATCCGCTCTTTTTTGCTATGCTGCAACGGCTGCCCGCAGCATCCGCATAACTGATGATGGCGGTACCATCCGGCCAGTGACAGACCGGTGACAGAAGCAAATGCCAGGTGCCGTGGTGCCGCATACCGCATATAGCGGATAGGCACATAGGCATATCCTTCTGGAGCTGGCAGAGTACGCCGGGCCAGGAAAAACTGCCTGTCGTCGATGGCAAACAGCCAGATAAAATTATCGGCCTTCCAGCCGGAAAAATCAGAAGCTGCCGGCAGAGTAAAGCTGTTTCCATCCTGCCGTATGAGGACACTTTTTTTATCATAGGACAAGATAAGGGCATTTTCTTCTATGAGAGCAGGCGTAAATTCGTTGTGATACGTATGGGGATGGATATCCTGAATCATATAAACTCCTTACAAAGGAAATGAGGCTGTCCGGTGGCAGCCTCTCTCCGTTTTTATACTTTAATTCACAAATCTGAATATTATTTCGGTATATCTACATAAGTAGCACCCTGATTATCCGCTTTGAGAATATGACCAAAAGATTGGATGCCATACCCGGCAAAAGTAGAAATCATCGCCTCTTCTATCTCTCTTTCCCGTCCGGTTGCAAATGCGATGAGTGTCGAGCCGGAACCACTGATGGTAGAACCCAGGGCACCGGCAGCGATAGCCGCATCCAGTACGTCCTGGCCGTGGGGAATCAGCTGAATCCGATAGGGAACATGGAGCTTATCCTGCAGGCTGTATTTTAGATAGTCATACCGTTTCGTAAAGAAGGAGGACAAAAGGAAACTGACCCGGCTGACATTAAAAACGGCACTTTTATAGTCAATCGTATCGGGCAGCGCCTGTCTCGCTTCTTCTGTAGAAACTTCAATTTCCGGACTGACCGTGATAAAAGACAAATCCTCTTCTACAGGCACTGAATTGGTGATAGCTTTGTCATGGACAATGATAGACGATGTCAGTCCTCCATATGTTGCAGGCGCCACGTTATCGGGATGGCCTTCCATCGAATTGGCAATGATCAGTATATCTTCTTTGGTCAGTTTCCGCCCTGTAAGGGCATCTCCTGCCATGATTCCGCCGACGAGGGCTGCCGAGCTGCTTCCCAGCCCGCGTGCCGGCGGGATGCGGTTAATCAGCGTCAGATGACCGGCCGGCAGCGGCTGTCCATTCCGTTTTGCCACGTATGCCATGGCTTCCGATACCAGATTTTCTGCGGGATCGGTCGGGATTTCATTCTGACCCATACCCTTGATTTCGATGGTTATCGCTTCCGCTCCCGGCCGTTCTTCAAACAGTATTTCATTATACAGGGTCAGAGCGATGCCGACGGCATCAAACCCGGAACCCATATTGGCCGATGTGGCCGGAATTTTTACATGTACTTTCTTGGTCATAAACAGCACCTCTAAATTTCAATGACTCTGATTGCATTGGCAACGCGGCGGACGCAGGAAAGAGATGTCACCTTTTTCAGTGAATCCCGCACCAGCCCATCGGCTGATGCATCGATAAGAATTACAATTTCGGCAATTTCCTTCGTTTCATCTTTCTGGATTAGAGAACGGATACTAATACGATTTTCAGCAAATATGCCAGAGATACTGGACAAGACGCCCGGTGCATTATCGACGATCATGCGCAGATAATAAGGAGCGCGGATAGAGCGTGGATCCGTCAGTTTCGTGTCATGCCAGACATATTTCCGTTTTCCTGTCACGGTAAGGTTAAAATGAAGAATGACATTCATGACATCGCTGACAACCGCACTGGCAGTCGGAAAAGCACCGGCTCCCTGTCCGTAAAACATGACATCACCGACGCAGTTGCCCCGTACATATACTGCATTATAGGCTCCGCCGACATTGGCCAGCGGATGGCTTCTGGGTATAAAGGCGGGGTGGACATTGAGGGAAATCCCATCGTCGTTCTGCTGTGCAATAGCCAGCAGTTTAACGGCATAGCCCATTTCCGATGCATGTTCAATATCCTCATGGGTGATTTTCTCGATGCCTTCGACAGAGACATCGCGGAAAGTAACGGCAGAATGGAATCCCAATGTTGCCAGAATAGCGATTTTCCGGGCCGCATCATATCCACTGACATCATTAGTCGGATCGGCTTCGGCATACCCTTTTTCCTGGGCTTCCTTAAGAGCTGCTTCATAGGACAGGCCTCGTTCCGTCATATTAGTCAGGATATAGTTTGTCGTTCCGTTCATGATACCGATGATGCGTTCGATACGGTTGCTATTGAGCGACGAATACATGGGACGGATAACGGGGATGCCGCCGGCTACACTGGCTTCAAACTGGAAATCGACATTGTTTTCCTGACTGAGTTTCAAAAGAGGAATCCCATAATCAGCAATTAGGTCCTTATTGGCACTGACTACGCTCTTCCCGCGCTTAAAGCACTGTTCGATGCATTCTTTTGCAAAATCAGCACTTCCCATAACTTCCACTACGATTTCTATTTCATCATCATTGATAATATCGTTGAAATCGGTAGTAAGAGCAATGGTATCCGGCAAATCCATCTGTTCATATTTCGGTAAATCACGGATGAGTATCCGCTTAATGCTGATATGCGTCTCCAGCTGTTCCTCAATGAGCTGGCCGTTGCGGCTCAATAAATCGACAACGCCTTTACCAACGGTACCGCAGCCTAACAATGCAATTGCAACGTGTTTCATACAGCCCCTCCTTAGGCCTGCCCGATGATATCGACTTTGCTGACTCCCGGCAGTTTATCTAATTTTTTCATTAATTCATCGGCAGAAATATTCATGTTCTTCGTTTCAATGGAAATACTGACATCAGCCATTCCCTGCAGGGGAATCCCCTGATTGATAGTCAGGATGCTGCCGTTGCTGGCTGCGACTGTATGCAGCACCTGGGAAAGTTCGCCCGGTTTATCAAAGATCAGAAGCGATAAGGTAACAATTTTTCCCTGTGTTACGTCGTGGAAAGGGAAAACATAATCTTTATATTTATAGTACGCACTGCGGCTTAAATCCATCATCTTTACCGCTTCATTGATGGTACGGCTCTGATGGTGCTTTAAGATTTCTTTGACGCGGATTGTCTTTTTAATAGCTTCTGGCAGGATATCTTCCCGGACCAGATAGAAGTTATGGTTCGTGTCCTTTTTCATCGTTCATCCCTCCCTAAAAAATAAGAAAACGTCGTCATCAATCCTGGCAGAAGTTTTGTCTTCGGCCGCCAGTTCAGTGTCTGCACAGCCTTTCCATTATCGAGTACGGACCGGTAAATATCGCCGTGCCGTGCGTCTTCATAGATTACGTCAGACCGTATCTGGGCAAAATACATCAATATTTCTTTCAAGGCATTGATGGTCGTTTCGATTTTCGTACTGATATTGTAAATGCCGCTGGGAACGCCGGCATCCATGGCAGCCATGCTGGCAGCCGCCGCATCCTTGACGTAAATAAAATCCCGTGACTGATTCCCATCGCCATAGATGGTCATAGCAGTTCCCGAGGCCAATGCCCGGGAAAACAGACTGACTACACCGGCTTCCCGGCTGCTTTCCTGCCGTTCGCCATACACATTGGCGTAGCGAAGGACGGCATACGGAAGGCCATACATACGGTAATACAAAGCGGCATATGCTTCTCCTGCCGCCTTGGTCAGTCCGTAAAAAGATTGTGGCTGTACCGGTATCGTTTCATCAGCCAGTCCTGTTTCCTGATTTCCATATACAGCGGCTGATGAAGAAAGAAGTATTTTCTTTACGTCATGTCTGCAGCAGTGTTCTAACACATTAATCAGTCCCAGTACATTGACATCGGCATCTTCCCGGGGATGGAGCATGGAATAAGATACCTGCGTCTGGGCAGCTTCATGAAACACTACATCAAAAACCGTTCCGGCAAACAGACGGTCCAGAGCTTCCGTATCACGGATGTCTCCCTGACGGAACCGGGCTTCCTTATGGATATACTCTTTCCTTCCACTGTTCAGATTATCAAATACCGTTACATCATGACCGGCTTCTATTAAGGTGTCAACGAGGTGTGAACCGATGAAACCGGCACCGCCTGTAACCAATATATTCAATACATACCACTCCCTGTTCCGGTAGATTACGGCAGGT
>NZ_ONTA01000086.1:0-2631 GCF_900320625.1 Megasphaera sp. DJF_B143 | reverse complement strand
GCAGTCGTTCGACGGTTGTTTTAAATTTTACAATCTTCATTTGCGTTACTTCTGCGTTCTGTTCGTTATCTGCCATGGGTATTCTCTCCTTTATTCTGTCTGTACGTATGTCTATTTTGTCTCATAGCCAGGATAGCTGATTTCCTGTATTTTCTGTTATGCACTCCTTATAGCCGGTCGAGGAAACGCTGGAAGGCTCCTTCTTTTCTGCAAGACCGGGCTGCCAATATGAGAGGGCGCGTCGAGACGTCAATATCAAAGGTCGCCCGTCCCAGTTCTTCCTGGGCCGTATCCAGCAGGCGGTGTGTCGAGACGTCGATATCGAAGGTCGCATGTCCCAGTTCTTCCCGGGCCGCATCCAGCAAGCTGTGTGTCGGGACGTCGATATCGAAGGTCGCCCGTCCCAGTTCTTCCCGGGCTGCATCCAGCAGGCGGTGTGTCGAAACGTCAATATCGAAGGTCGCATGTCCCAGTTCTGCCTGGGCTGTGTCCAGCAGCTGCCTCGTCGCTACGTCGATATCGAACACGGCTGCTCCCAGTATATGCTGGGCTTCCTCGTACAGGACCGCTGCTTTCTGCTGCTGTTCGTCATTCAGCTGGCTTTGAAAGGCCTCGGACACGACGTACGGCTTATCCTGTTTATTGTTCTGCCGTACCGGTTCCGGTGGTTCTTCCGGTATTCTCAGCTGTTCCGGCAGGTCAGCCTGTTCAAAGACAATTCCCTTTTCTTCCAGTTCGTCGGGCGATGCAGCGTCAATCTGGATGCGGGGCCTGCCGAGAATGCCAATATAGGTCCGCTGCACCACATCAGCCGGCACGGTAAATTCCTCACCGCATAGGTATATGACCGGTACGCCGTCACCGATGAGCTCATCCAGATCTCCCTGGGTGAAAGCTGTCGTTTCCCCGTGCTGCCAGATGGATTCATCGGCTGTCATCTGCCGCAGCAACGCTTCTTTTTCCTGCCGCCGCTGCATCCGTGTCACATCTACAGTCGTTTCCTTCGCTTCCCAGGCGACACCCAGGAGATGGCACAGCTGCTGTTCCAGATCCGGACTTTCCGCCGGCAGAGACTCTACGGACGCGGCCAGTTCATCAAAATACCGGTCCCGCAGCCATTCTGCCAGTTTGCCGTCGAGAAAATATCCCAGTACGTGAGGCCAGTCGAAATGGTCCCGCAAATCTTCCAATGTCCGCACTTTGGCCCCGTCGGCCATGGTGAGGGCATATTTTATTTTTTTTACCATAGGTACACTCCTGCATCAGAAAAAACTAAAAATGCTCTTAAGGCCGTTCTTGATTCCTCTGGCAACCGCCTTTGCACCGGAATACAGAGCATGGCCCACGCTTTTGGCGACGCGGACAGCCGTCTTGGCAACGGTTTTGACGCCGCTGTACACGGCTTTTCCCACAGTAGAACCGGCCAGACAGCCGGTCAGGCCGCCTACGATGCCACCTACGATGGCACCGACACCGGTCCCGATGACGGGGATCCACGAAAGCATGGCGGCTCCTGTAATGGCGCCTTCAACCATACCGATACTGCCGGCGATGTATCCGCCAACGGTCGATACGGTGACGCGGCCCATGGCGTCGATAGCCTCCATAGCCGTCAGTTCTCCCTTGGCGGCACGATAGCAGATTTTGACCTGTTCGATACCGGCCCAGGCCAGGGGCGTCAGTACCGCAACCGGCGTCCCTCTGGCCAGTAAGGGAATGAGATTTTTTTCCACACTGACTTTGAGAGCCCCGGCGGCAGCCGCCTTGATTCCCGTATCGGCGCCGGTCGTAATGGCCGTGCGGACCACTTCTTCGCCATCGATTTTTTCTCCCTTCAGAGCTTTTCCCGCCAGATGGAATCCTGTGGCCAGAGCTGCGCCGGAAATACCGGCCAGAGCCGCCTGTTTGCCGATATGCAGGGCCAGGGAACGGGTATTGAAGGAATTCCAGTTGTCCTGAGCCAGCCGGCGTCCACGCTGGACGCGTTCCTGCATGGCCTTGGCCTGTTCTTTGCCCAGTGGCCGGGACTGGACGCCATCGGGGCTTTCTATCGTATCGGACACGTGTTTCCCCGGCGAGACGCGCTGACGGACTTCACTTACCTGCCCTTTCGGCACCAGGGCGCGCTGGCCCCGGTAGTCTCCGTGCTCCAGATAGGAAGCCGTGGCATCGGCATTGCGGCCAAATTTCAGCTGATAGCGCCGTACCGGTGTCTGCACCTTCAGACGGGTATCGCGGATGACGACATCGACGGAATTTTTTCCATAAGTTGTACCGTCAGGCTGGAGTACATCCGCACGGTACGGGGAGTTTTCCAGTGCCGCCGCCCGGTTGAAGGAATTGACCTGTTGCTGTTCGGCAATGAATCCATCGAGATTTGGGTTCATATTGACCGTGCCATTCTGTTTCATGATTACCTTGAGCATGGCCTGATTGTTATCAGCCAGTACGTCGTCTATGTGCTGCAGATACTGGCCCATAGTCGTCACGCCGACGCCGACAGATGCCTGCTGCACTTCATCAGCAAGCCACGATTCCTTTGTCTGCCCCGCCGCACAGGCCTTGTCCAGTGACGTCTTGCGCGCTTCAGCCTGTTCTATTTCGCGCACGATGTCCCGGCTCATAGCGGCT
>NZ_ONTA01000051.1:0-3443 GCF_900320625.1 Megasphaera sp. DJF_B143 | reverse complement strand
CTGGCTTACCTGTTCATTGCCCACGACCTGGCCATGGTCCATCACCTCAGCCGGCGCATCGGTGTCATGTATCTGGGGCGCCTCGTCGAGCTGGGAGACGGCGATGCCGTGTATCATACGCCGCTGCACCCCTATACACAGGCCTTGATTTCAGCCGTTCCCGTGCCGGATCCACACTATCGCCGGCAGGTCTGCATTTCCGGTGAAGTCCCCAGTCCGCTGGATCCGCCGCCGGGATGTGTGTTCCATCCCCGGTGCCCGCTGGCCGATGAACGCTGTAAGATGGAAGCCCCAGTCCTGCAGGAAATCATGCCGGGACGGATGGTGGCCTGCCATCATGCCGGGAAGGAGGTCCGGTGATGAAGAAATTATGGATACTCCTGCTGTGTCTGCTGATGCTGATTCTGGCGGGATGCGGCACCGATACAAATGACAAGGTCAGTTATGCCCTGGAAGCCGAACCGGCCAGCCTTGATCCGGCTATGACGACGGGGCTGGCCGAAGCCAACGTGCAGGCCGAGCTTTTCGAAGGCCTGACCCGGCTGGACAAGGACAATCAGCCCCAGCCAGCACTGGCAGACCGCTGGGACCTGTCAGCAGATGGAAAAACCTATATCTTTCACTTGCGGCCTGGAATCACCTGGAGCGATGGCACTCCCATCACAGCTCATGATTTCGTCTATTCCTGGATGAGGGTCATCGATCCGTCCGTAGCATCTCCTAATGCCTACATGATGTTCATCATCGACGGTGCGGAAGCGTACAATAAGAAAAAAGGAACGGCAGATGACGTAGGCATAAAGGCACTGGATGACCAGACGCTGCAGATACGGCTGAAGAATCCGACAGCGTATTTTCTCAATCTGACGGCGTTTCACTGTTATTATCCCGTCCCTGAAGCCTGTGTCCGGGCCAATCCCGATACGTGGGCGGCCAATGCCAGCGGATTTGTCGGCTGTGGTCCCTTTACCCTGGAAACGTGGGTCCATTCCAGTGAAATCGTGGTGAAGAAGAATCCGGCCTACTGGGACGTGGATCATGTGCGGTCCGATTATCTCGATTTTCCCATCAGTGAATCCCAGTCTACGCGGCTGACCCTCGTCGAAAGCGGGCAGGCCAATATGATGGTAGAACCGCCGCCGGCAGAACAGCAGCGGCTGGAATCAATGGGACTCTATCAGGTAGCTCCCTATTTGGGGACTTATTATTATGTCTTTAATACACAAAAAGCCCCCTTCGATGATGTCCGCGTCCGTAAAGCCTTCGCTCTGGCGATGGAACGGGAAGGCCTGGTGAAGCATATCGTGCGGGGACGCAAAGAAGCGGCTTACGCCTGGGTACCGCCGGGAATGAAAAATCCGGCTACCGGTCAGGACTTCCGCAAAGAAGGCGGGAATCTTCAGGAAGAAAATGTGGAAAAAGCGAAAGAACTCCTGAAAGAAGCCGGCTATGATGAAGCTCATCAGCCCGACGTGACGATTCTGTTTAATACGAATGAAATGCACAAGGCCGTTGCCGAAGCCGTGCAAGCCATGTGGCAGGAAAATCTGGGTGTCCATGCGGAACTTACCAATCAGGAAGCCAAAGTATACCTGGCCTCGCGGACACAGGGAAACTATCAGGTGGCCCGGGCATCGTGGGTAGCCGATTATGCCGATCCCATGACCTTCCTCGACGTATTTGCCGACGAAGAAAATGACGCCCAGTACCATAACAAGGCCTATGCAGATTTAGTCGGCAAAGCGAAAGAAGAAAAAGACCCGGGGCGGCGTATGGAGTACATGCATCAGGCAGAGCAGATACTCTTCGACGATTGTGTGCTCATACCGATTTATTATACGACCCAGCCTTTTGTCGTACAGCCTTATGTCAAAGGCTATCACTGGAGTCCCCTGGGACTGATTGATTTAAAGGAAGCCTATATTGAAAAATAGAGAAAACGTGAGAAAGGATTGGTCTTCTTGCAGCAGTATACATTAGGCCGGGCCCTGCAGCCCGGTGACACTCTGGGAATCGTCGCCCCGTCGGCGCCGCTCGATGAAAAGCGCTTTCAGGCGGGAATGGCCTACCTTCATTCCCTGGGATTTAGGACGAAGTGCGGCCAGTCGGTGCAGGAGCGCTGGGGATATCTGGCCGGGAGCGATGACGTGCGGGCTCGGGATATCAACGGATTTTTTGCCGATTCCTCTATAGACGGGATCCTCTGCATGCGCGGCGGCTATGGGGCAGCCCGGCTGCTGCCGCTCCTGGATTATGATGCCATTGCCCGCCATCCCAAACTGTTCATCGGATTCAGTGATATCACGGCCCTCCACACGGCTCTCCTCCAGCGGTCCGGCCTGGCTACCATCCACGGAGCGATGCTCACGGGTCTCGGTGGAAAAGCCACGCGCTATACGTATGAACAGTTTGCGGCAGGACTTGCCAATCCGGCCATGACCGGCCCGGTCCGGCTGCCCCGGGGACATCACCTGGAAACCCTCGTCGAAGGCGACGCAGAAGGCAATCTTGCCGGTGGCAATATGATGCTCATTTCGTCGCTCATAGGGACACCTTATGAACTGGATGGGCAGGGACAGATCCTGTTTCTGGAAGAAATCGGGGAAGAAGCCTATGCTATCGACCGCATGCTCTGCCAGTTTGAACAGTCCGGACTCATCGACCGCATAGCAGGCCTTGCCTTAGGCGAGTTTACCCGCTGCCATCCCGTAAAGCCGGCAGCAGGCGAATGGACCGTGCGGGAAGTCATCGAACAGTACGTCCGGCGCTGGGGGAAACCGGCCATCTGGGGTCTGCCTTACGGCCACGGACGCCATAACGGCTGGCTGCCCCTGGGACGGCCGGCCCATCTCATAGCCGGAAAAGAAAAAGCACGGCTGGTGCTGGGATGAAACGAATCGGGAAGTACATTTCCAAAGAAAGAAGGACAGGATATGGATGGAAAGACGATGAAAGACATCAGCGACCGCAAGGTCGATGAGATAGAACAGTGTATCTGGGATATAGCAGACTATCTGCACAGTCATCCGGAATTGGGGACGCAGGAGGTCCTGGCTTCGGCCTATTTGCGCCGCGTGCTGACAGAGGCGGGATTTACCGTGGGTGATTGCGTGTCCGAAGCGTTCCCGACGGCTTTTGAGGCCGTCTGTGGCAGCGGCCCGGTACATATCGGCTTTCTTGCCGAATACGACGCACTGCCCGGTATCGGCCATGGCTGCGGCCATAATCTGATTGCCGCCATGAGTGTGGGAGCGGCTATTGCCTTTGCAGCCGCAGCATCGGATGAGGCGACGATTCATGTCTATGGCTGTCCGGCAGAAGAAACGGCGGCCAGTAAGGCCTACATGAGTGCCCACCATGTCTTTGATTCTCTTACGGCGGCGCTCATCATCCATCCCGGGGAAGACAAGACGACTCTGGGAGGGACGTCTTATGCGACACAT
>NZ_ONTA01000030.1:0-4578 GCF_900320625.1 Megasphaera sp. DJF_B143 | reverse complement strand
CTGGGCCTTGCAGCGTCCCATCGGTTTCTGACAGCCGTGCGCATCCAGAAGGCGCTGCACATTCCCATTCTCCTTTCCGGTGGCGTCGTGTTTGCCGGTGATGCCAACGAAGCTGCTATTGAAAAACGGATGCTGCTGTCTCTGGAAGTAGAGGAGAAGGACATCATCAGTGATGAAAAAAGCCGCAACACGGCAGAAAACGCCCGGTTCGCCAGAGAGCTATGTGATGCTCATGGCTGGCATCATCCTATCGTCGTGACCAGTGGCTTCCATATGGCGCGGGCCATCGGATTTTTCACCCGTGAAGGCATGAATGTTACCCCTTATCCCTGTGATTACCGCACGACAGATACATACCGCCTATCGTTATTTTCCTTTATTCCCCAGTCCATCGTTCTTTTCGACTCATGTCTGGCCATCAAAGAATATGCTGGGATGATGGCAGCAAAAGCAGGCTTGCAGTAGCAGGTCTGTTTTTTTACCGTAAAAGTGGGACATAAAACGACCATGGCATTGCATTATTGTTCCCAATGTGGCATAATGACATTGTAAGAACAAAGAAGTTACAAACATCCATTAGCGATGTGCCTATAGTTTAAAAAAGGAGTGTATTCTCATGATTAATGTTGGCATTAACGGGTTTGGCCGTATCGGACGTCTGGTTTTTCGTGCTTCCATGAAGCGGGATGACATCAATATTGTAGCAATTAATGATCTCTGTGATGTAGATTACATGGCATATCTTTTGAAATACGATACCATGCATGGCCGCTTTCATGGCAAAGTAGAAGCGGATGTAGAAAAGAATGAACTCATTGTCAATGGCAAGCATATCCGCGTTACCCAGGAAAAAGACCCGGCTAATCTGAAATGGGACGAAGTCGGTGCCGAATATGTCGTCGAATCGACGGGACGGTTCCTGACTCCGGAACTGGCAGAAAAGCATTTACAGGCCGGCGCCAAATACGTCGTCCTTTCAGCTCCTTCCAAAAAAGGCAAAGATGGCAAACAGGCAGATATGTTCGTCTGTGGTGTCAATACGGATCAGTACGCCGGCCAGAAAATCGTTTCCAATGCTTCCTGCACGACGAACTGCCTGGCACCGCTGGCCAAAGTCATCAATGATGCCTACGGCATCGAATCGGGCCTGATGACGACTGTTCATTCCGTCACAGCTACACAGGAACCGGTCGATGGACCGTCTGCCAAAGACTGGCGCGGCGGCCGTGCTGCAACAGGGAATATCATCCCTTCCACGACGGGTGCTGCCAAAGCTGTTGGCAAGGTCATTCCCGAACTGGATGGCAAACTGACCGGCATGTCCATGCGTGTACCGACTCTGGACGTTTCTGTCGTAGACCTTACGGTCAACCTGAAGAAACCGGCAACGTATGACGAAATCTGCGCTACCGTTAAGAAAGCAGCAGAAGGCGAACTCAAAGGTATCCTCGGTTATACCGATGAACCGCTTGTATCGTCGGACTTCCTCGGCTGCCCGCTCACTTCCATTTTTGATGCTCAGGCCGGCATTGCCCTGACAGACAAATTTGTCAAACTCGTTTCCTGGTACGATAACGAAATTGGTTATTCTAATAAAGTACTGGATCTGATTCAGATCATGAATGCCTATAACAGCAAACACTGAGACAATCATACCGGATAGATGCCTGCCACGGCTGGAAAGGCAGCGAAGTACATATTATAATGAGGGCAGGGATTCATTCCCTGCCCTTTTTAATTTATAGTAAGGAGATATTCTGTATGACACAAAAACACACAGTAATGCTGATCATCATGGACGGGTTCGGATGCCGTGATGAAAAAAAAGATAACGCCGTGGCCATGGCTGATTTAAAGGTGCTGCCGCGCTTGTGGCATGACTATCCCCATTCTCACCTGGAAGCGTCTGGCGAAGCCGTAGGACTTCCGGCAGGCCAGATTGGAAATTCCGAAGTGGGACATCTCAATATCGGAGCCGGCCGGGTCGTCTATCAGGCACTGACGAAAATTACAAACGATATTAAAACGGGTGCTTTCTTCAAAAAAGAAGCACTGGTGGGAGCCATGGAAAATGCCCGGGATCGTCATTCAGCTCTTCACCTCATGGGCCTCGTGTCGCCCGG
The DNA here is from genome assembly GCF_900320625.1 of Megasphaera sp. DJF_B143. NCBI lineage: Bacteria > Bacillati > Bacillota > Negativicutes > Veillonellales > Veillonellaceae > Megasphaera > Megasphaera sp. DJF_B143. Next base: position 2,455 of record NZ_ONTA01000030.1, on the reverse strand, counting down.
AGGCGTACATAGCAGTGAAAAACACCTCTTCGGCCTGCTGGAAATGGCCCGCCAATACGGTCTGAAAAAGGTTTTTATCCATGCTTTCCTGGATGGCCGCGATGTCCTTCCCCGCAGTGCCGGCCCGTTTCTCCAGGAACTGGAAGACGAATGCCACCGTCTTGGTACGGGAACCATCGCGACAATCAGCGGCCGTTATTATGCTATGGACCGGGATAAACGGTGGGACCGCATTGAAAAAGCGTACAGGGCCATTGCCTTCGGCGAAGGTGTCGAAGCAGCCGATGTCCGGTCCTGCCTGCGCGATTCTTATGCAGCGGATGTTTCCGATGAATTCGTCGTGCCGTCCGTCCTCTGCCATCAGCCCGTTGCCGATGGAGACAGTGTCATATTCTTTAATTTCCGTCCCGACCGGGCACGGCAGCTGACAGAAGCCTTTGTAGCTCCTGATTTCAAGGGGTTTGACCGGCCAGAAAAACGGGATATCTACTTTACGACTATGACCCGTTATGAAGACGGCCTGCCTGTTCACATTGCCTACGATAAGGAAACCATCGTCAATACACTGGGCGAAGTGCTGGCCAAAGCAGGGAAGAAACAGTTGCGCATCGCTGAAACGGAAAAATATGCTCATGTGACCTATTTCTTCAACGGAGGCAATGAAACGCCGAATGCCGGTGAAGACCGGATCCTCGTTCCATCTCCTAAAGTTGCTACGTATGATCTGAAGCCAGAAATGAGTGCCCCTGTCGTGACGGATAAGGTCATCGAACAAATCCAGTCGGGGACATATGACATGATCATGCTGAACTTTGCCAATGCCGATATGGTAGGACATACGGGTGTCATTCCGGCGGCCATCAAAGCCGTTGAAACAGTCGATACCTGTGTCGGCCGTATTGTAGAAGTACTGCAGCAGGCTGGTGGCGAAGTACTGATCATTGCCGATCATGGCAATGCCGAACAGATGGCAGATCCTGTGACCGGTTCGCCCTATACGGCACATACGACAAATGAAGTTCCCTGCATTTTAGTCAGCCGCTGCCATCAGCATGATGTTCTGAATGATGGCAAACTGGCCGACGTCGCGCCGACGCTGCTCCATCTTGCCGGACTGCCGGTGCCACCGGAAATGACTGGTAACAATCTGCTTCATTCATAAAATAGCTCATAAAACATAAAATAGTATATACAAAATGGATAAAATAATATTCTAAATACGAAAAACTTACTTATATAGTGCCTATATAGTGCACTGCTTCCTCCTTACACAACCATAACAGGAAAAAATAATTTACAAATTATGGATTGTAGTATACACTATAGCTGTAGAACTTAAAAGAGGTGTAGTCTGTCCGAGTATCCGACGGTCAGGCATAGCTACCTGGATTATGTGTAAGGAGGAAGCATAATGACAGTAAAAATAGGTATCAGTGGCTTTGGCAGAATTGGCCGGTGCACACTCCGCACGTCCCTGCTGCAGCCGGAAATCGAAATCGCGGCTATCAATAACCGTTCCGTTGGCCCTATCATGGCGGATTTATTAAAATTCGATACCGTGCATGGTACGTGGAACCACGATGTATCATACGATGAAGGAACGAGTGAACTGATTATTGACGGGCGCCGCATTCCCGTGACCAATCATACGGATCCGGCTGATATTCCCTGGAAAAAACTGGGTGTAGATGTAGTAGTCGAATCGACAGGTAAATTCAAAGACCGCGAATCGGCATCCAAACATCTGGCAGGCGGTGCCAAACGCGTCATCATTACGGCGCCGGGCAAAAATCCTGATACGACCATCGTCATGGGTGTCAATGAAGAAACGTACGATCCGGAAAAACACCGTATTATTTCGAACGGTTCGTGTACGACGAACTGCCTGGCTCCTGTAGCCAAAGTGCTGTCCCGCGAATTCGGTATCGTCCGTGGTATGATGACGACGGTTCATGCCTATACGAACGATCAGCTTCTCGTCGATGGCGTACATAAAGATATGCGCCGTGCCCGCTGCGCTACCCAGTCTATTATTCCGACTTCTACCGGTGCAGCCAAGGCCGTTGCCCTGGTCCTGCCTGAATTGAAAGGCAAGTTTACCGGTATGGCTCTGCGCGTCCCGACACCGAACGTTTCGATGACCGACCTCGTAGCTATCCTGCAGAAAAAAGTAACCGTAGAAGAAGTGAACGGTGCCCTGAAAAAATGGGCGGAAGGCCCGCTGAAAGGCATACTGGCCTATTCAGAAGACGCTACCGTTTCTTCCGATTATATCAGCGATTCCCATAGCTCCATTGTCGATTCGCTAGATACACAGATTGTCGAAGGCGACATGATTAAAGTTGTTGCCTGGTATGATAATGAATGGGGATATTCTCTCCGCGTCAATGACCTGGCGGCCTATATGGCAACGAAAGGTATTTAAAGACTATCATGACAGGCAGCAAAAGGGAGG
>NZ_ONTA01000123.1:0-5078 GCF_900320625.1 Megasphaera sp. DJF_B143 | reverse complement strand
TATCGAAGCCAAGAACAATGCTGATTCCCTGATTTATCAGGCTGAAAAGACCATCAAGGATCTGGGCGACAAAGCCGATGCTTCCAAAGTTTCGGAAATCAAATCGAAGATTGCCGACCTCAAAGAAGCCATCAAGACGGATGATGTCGATAAGATTAAAGCTGCTTCGGAAGCTCTGACCAAACCGCTCTACGACCTGACCAGCGATATGTACAAACAGGCCGATGCACAGCAGCAGGCTGCCCAGCAGCAGGCCGGGGCACAACAGGGTGCCGGCGCACAGCAGCAGGAAAGCCAGAACGGTGAAAAAGTCGTCGATGCCGACTACAAAGTTGTCGATGACGACCAGAAGTAAGTTGTAAGTAAAGAGGGGCTGCCCATATGAGCAAAAAAGATTATTATGAAGTACTTGGCGTTCCCAGGGACGCCAGCGAAGCGGACATCAAAAAAGCGTTTCGCAAACTGGCAATAAAATATCATCCAGATAAAAACCGGGACAACCCTAAGGCTGCAGAAGAAAAGTTCAAGGAAGTCAACGAAGCCTACAGCGTCTTGTCCGATAAGAACAAGCGTGCCCAGTACGACCAGTTCGGCCCCGATGCGTTCCAGAATGGCGCAGGCGGAGCCGGCGGCTTCGGCCAGGGAGGCTTTGGCGGATTCGGCGGATTCGGTCAGGGCGGATTCAGCTCTGGCGGTTTCGGTGGATTTGGTGATATCTTTGATTCCTTCTTTGGCGGCCAGGGCAGCCGACAGTCTAATGGTCCGGAACGGGGAGCTGATCTCCGCTTCGATGTGGACATTACATTCAAACAGGCTGCCTTCGGGACGGAAATGGAAATCCAGGTGCCGAAGAATGAAACGTGTGAACATTGCCACGGCAACGGTGCCGAACCGGGCAGCAAGGTAGATACCTGTCCGGTCTGCCACGGCACAGGCCAGCAGCGGGTCGTACAGAATACGCCTTTTGGCCAGATGGTCAACGTCAGGACCTGTTCCCATTGTGGCGGGACTGGCAAGATTATCCATGAAAAATGCAAGAAATGTCACGGCGAAGGCACAGTGAAGGTACGCAAGAAACTGAAAATCAAGATTCCTGCTGGTGTCGATGATGGCGCACGCCTGCGCGTAGCCGGCGAAGGCGAACCGGGCGTACGCGGTGGTGGCCATGGCGATCTGTATGTGTACATATTCGTGCGCCGCGATCCGCAGTTTACCCGTCAGGGCAACGATGTCGTGTCCCAGCAGACTATTACCTTTGCACAGGCGGCGCTGGGCTGCACCATCCGCGTGGAAACCATCGACGGGCAGGTCGATCTGAAGGTGCCGGCCGGTACCCAGAGCGGCACTATTTTCCGGATCAAAGGGCACGGCGTACCCTATCTGGGCTCCAATGGCCGCCGGGGTGACCATCATGTGCAGGTCAACATTACGACGCCGAAGCGCATGAACGCCAAACAAAAAGAACTCCTGAAAGAATTTGCCCGGGCTGGTGGAGAAACCTGGGTGGGGGAGTCTAAAGAAGAAGGTTTCTTTGAAAAAGTAAAAAAGAAAGTGACCGACTTCATCCGCTCCATGAATAACTCCGGTACGATTGCCGGAAATGCATAATTTGCCACAGGACACTGCCGGTGCAGGTATCATCTGTACGGGCAGTGTTTTTGTTTTGTCCGGAAAATTTTTTTCCGGTCCGGCAGGATTTTTTCCCATGACGGCGAATATTATAATAAGGATAGTCTGTCTCTCACAGAGAGCCTTATTTCCATTACACGTTAGGAGGATCATACCATGTTTGCAGATAAAGACGATAAGAAGTTTACCCTGGCAGAAAAGAACGAAATCGGATTCAGGAAAGAATTGTATCAGAACCTTCTGGCCGAAGGCGAACAGGTACTGCTCGAATTCAACGCCCAGCGCAATGTAGTCGTGCTGACGGACCGGAAAATCATCGGCGTCCGCGTCGAAGCCTATACGGCACGGCACAAAGCGGCCCTGGTCATCCCGTACAGCAAGATTACGGCCTATTCGGCAGAAGTGAGCGATAATTCGGAAATGGATACGGAATTCAAAATCTGGGCTCCGTCCATTGACTGCTGCACCTTCCGCGTACTGGAAGACACCATCGACATGAAAGAAATCCTGCACATACTGGTCACGTATATCGGATAACAAAAACACTAAACTTCAAACACTAAACTTCAAACATCAAACTTCAAACATCAAACTTCAAACATCAAACTCACCGGAAGGCTGTTGCATGACAGGTTTTGCTCCATGCAGCAGCCTTCTACGTTATCTTTCTATTTCCATGTGAAATATGCACTTGACAAGTATACTTATAAAGTGTACTATAATAGTTATATTTATATTTATGCGATAAGAAGGGTTGAACATGGGCGAACTGATTTCAAAAAACATACAAGGCGTTGTCGACAGCATCCTGGCGGACTACAATCACGACGGGCAGCGGGAAATCGATAAACTGGACATTTTCAATAAACCGAATAAAAAGGTCATTGTCGATATCATTACCAAACTGCTGCGGATCATTTATCCGGGATATATCAAAGACAAGACCTACCGCTTCTATGACATCGGCAACAATCTGACCGTCGTCATCGAAGATGTGGCCTATAATCTCTGCAAGCAGATTACCATCGCCCTGAAATATAAGGGGATGACCCAGAACGTCAAGATTGATAACGTGGAACAGCGGGCCGAACAGGCGACACTGACCCTGCTCAAGACAATTCCCAAAATCCGGGAATATATCGAAACGGATATCGAGGCGATTTACGAAGGCGATCCGGCAGCGGAAAGCAAGGCGGAAGTCATCTTTTCCTATCCCGGCCTGTTTGCCATTTCCGTCCACCGCGTGGCCCATATCCTGTATAAAATGCAGATTCCCATCATCCCCCGGGTCATGTCGGAATACGCTCATGGCATGACGGGCATTGAAATCAATCCCGGTGCAGAAATAGGGAAGTATTTCATGATCGACCACGGCACGGGCATCGTCATCGGGGAAACGACGGTAATCGGCGAACACGTCAAACTCTATCAGGGCGTTACCCTGGGGGCGCTTTCCCTGAAAGATGGCCGCAAGCTGGTCCACAAGAAGCGTCACCCGACCATTGAAGACCATGTGACCATTTATTCTGGTGCTTCCATCATGGGCGGCGATACGGTCATCGGCCACGATTCGGTCATCGGTGGCAACGTATTTATCACCAAATCGGTAGCGCCGGGGACCAAGGTCAGTGTCAAGAATCAGGAACTGCGCTTCGATGAAGATAAACAGGCCGTCAAGAACGTCGATGAAAACGACGAAACGTGGTTTTATATTATATAAGCGGTGTTCCTTTAGCGGTACAGAAACGGGGGAGGACCGGAAGAGCTGTCTCAGGACGGCTCTTTTTTCGTCGCCAGAAGGCGGGGAAAATATGGTATAATAGTAAATAAATCAGCGGACGGCAGGCGATGCATCCGGGCCGCCTGCTGGATGAATTGCCGAAGCAGACAGGAGAAAGATATGGAATATAAAGAAATAGATGTGTTTGTATCTCCGGAATTTACCGATGTAGTCTCTCTTATTTTGTGCGACTGTGGCAGCCAGGGATCGGTTATCCACGATGAGGAAACGTACGATGATCTGATCCGCATCACGGCCTATTTTCCGGCAGACGACGACAAGGCCGAACCGGCCGTCCGGCAGGGCATGAAGGCGCTGCAGGAACGGAATCCCCGCATGGGACGCTGGCATATCATGACCCGTAAGACGAGCGATTCCGACTGGCTGTACCGCTGGCAGGATTACTTTCACGCCACGAAGATTTCCCCCCGTCTCTGGGTATCGCCATCGTGGGAAACGGCTGAACCGGGGCCGGTCGAAGCGGTCATCCGCATCGACCCGGGTGTCGCCTTTGGCAGCGGCCTTCATGCGACGACGGCCATGTGCGTGTCTTATCTGGAACAGGTCATACAGCCGGGACAGCTCGTCTATGATATCGGGACCGGCACGGGAATCCTGGCGATTGCGGCGGCCCGGCTGGGTGCCGGTCATGTGACGGCCGTCGATCTCGACCAGAAGGCCGTGGATCAGGCTGTAGTCAACGTGGAACTCAATGAACTGAGCGACTGCGTGGAAGTCATGCACAGCGACCTCCTCGGCGCCATATCGGACAAGGGGGAGAAAGCCGATGTCGTCACGGCCAATCTGGTCACCAACGCCGTCCTATCCCTGCTGCCCGACCTGGGCAGCTATACCCATGCCGGTTCCTATGTCATCGTCAGCGGCATTATCGATGACCGCATAGGGGAAATACGGGACATGGCAGGACAGACGGGATATGAATGGGTGTCAGATACGCTGCAGGATGGCTGGTATGCCGTTTTGCTCAGGAGGAACTAATGCGCAAGGTATTCGTCAATTTTCCCATTACATCCGCTTTTTACTTGTCGGCGGACGATTCCCGCCACATCATTACGGTGCTGCGCAAACGCCAGGGGGACTCTATCGCTGTGACGGACGCAGCCGGCGTGACTTATGACTGCCGCATCCGTGAGGCCGACAGTCAGCGGGCGCTCCTCGAGCCCCTGGAGAAGACCGGGCAGAAAGACGGGTCTGCCGGCCGGGTGATCCTGGCGGCGGGACTACTCAAAAATGACAAGTTCGAATGGGTCGTCCAGAAGGCCGCCGAGCTGGGGGCCAGCATGATCGTTCCTGTACAAATGGAGCATTGTGTAGTAAAATTAAACGACACGCGCCGCAGGGACCGGCGCCTCCGCTGGCAGCGCATTGCCCAGGAAGCGGCCAAACAGTGCGGCCGCGATGATATACCGGAAGTAGCAGATGTCCTGTCTTTTCCAGAATTACTGAAAGCGTACGGAACGATGCCCTTTATCATTCCCTTTGAGAAAGAAACGCGGCCACTGCGCGATTGTTGTGCCGCCGTGCAGACCGGGGACGTGGTCATCTGCATCGGACCGGAAGGCGGATTTGCCAGGGAAGAAATAGAAAGGGCCGTTACGGAACTTGCCAGCTGCCAGACCGTTTCCCTCGGTCCCCGCATACTGCGGGC
>NZ_ONTA01000057.1:0-7851 GCF_900320625.1 Megasphaera sp. DJF_B143 | reverse complement strand
GTGACCAAGCCGAAGGAAGCATACAGGCTGAAGGCACGGCCGATAAAGCCGAGAACAGCCGGAGCCAGCAGAATCCCCACATAGCCGATGGTACTGACCGCCGAAACAGCATCCGCCACAGGCATGACCTTCTGCGTACCCAGCAGTGAGTAAAAGACCGGTACCGTATTGGCACAACCCACGCCAATCAGAATAAATGCCAAAAAGAGCAGCGGTCCCGGTGGCAGGAATAAAATGCCAAGAAATCCGGTAAAGGCGATGGGCAGAGAAACGGTCAGAATATGCCGGCTGCCAAAATGCATGACCAGGGAATCACCGGGCAGGCGCATGAGAAAGGCCGCTGCCGTAAACAGCGTCAGACCCAGCCCGGAATGAGAAATATCCACTCCCTTTTCTGTCGTCAGGAATACACCACTCCAGTCATTGATAGACCCTTCGACAAGAAAGGAGATGGTACAGATGACGCCGATAAGCAGAATATACGGTTTAGGCCGCACAAAATGGGAAGACCCGCGATTTCCCTGCCGGTTCTGCATCAGGTGGGGAGCAAAAAAGAACAAGCATCCGGCAATGACCATAGTCGCCGCCAGAGCCACCAGTTTCCAGTGCAGTCCCAACGAGAGAAGCAGGGCGAAAAAAGCGGCGCCGGAAAAATTGCCCAGAGACCACATAGCCTGCAGTCCCGACATGAGCCTCTTGTGGATTTTCCGCTCTATATAAATGCCATTGATATTGACCACCACATCCGAAAGCCCCAGGGATGCTCCCAGTATGACAGCAAATCCTATCGCCCCGGCATAGACCGGCGCATGGCACAGCCCATTGAGACAGACAATCATACCCAGACCGCCCACGGTCAGTGAACGGCGGCATCCCAGCCGGGCCGCGATGGCACCGGCAAAGAACATCATGACCAGTGCCCCCGCTCCCAGTGTAAGGAGCAGAATGCCCAGGTGGTCATCGGGTATTTCCAGATTATGTTTCAAAAAAGGAATCAGAGATGCCCAGGCCGTAAAACCGAAACCGCCGAGGAAATAGAAGGCTTTTGCAGAATATATTTCCCAACGTATCTTTTTCTTATGCTCCATAGCTTCTGTATACCCCATTGGTCATCACCTCCACAAACAAAAATGCCGGACAAGAACCGGCAGGACATCCATATCTTACTTCGACAGGTATCCGTACGCAGAGACCTGTCCTCCGATATTTCGTCTGCCGACATCTTATCCGGCTGTATACATTACGGTTATACATCCTCCGATGAGCAGTATGTATTGTAACATGAAAAGACACATTCTGACAAGAGTCTCTTACTCCTTATGTCCACTTAGACAGCACATCATATTCTACCCGATCGTTCAAAAAATTTTTTCGGTGACATGCCGACGTATTTTTTGAATACTTGTATAAAATATTTGTAATCAGAAAAACCGACCATATCCGCGATTTCATAGACCTTATAATCGGTTTCCTTCATCTTTTTGACCGCCTGCTGAATCCGATAGCGATTGAGAAAATCGTGAAAGGTATAATGCATTTCTTCCTTAAACTTTGTCTGCAGATACACACTGGATACGCCCAGGTCTTCACAGAGATTCTGCAGGAGGATTTTTTGTGGGTACTGCGACTCTATAATCTGCAGGACTTTTTTCACATAGCGGTTTCCCGGTTCCGGCAGCACGTCCGGCAGATTCATCTGTACCGGATGGAACAGTGCCTGTTGTTCCATCTGGCGAAGAGCACCCAGTTTTTTCTTTACCCGCATCAAAGCTTTCTGGAGAGCAGTAAAATCCACTGGCTTCAGCAGATACTCCGTGACATCCAGAGAAATCGCCCGCTGGGCATATTCAAATTCATCATAGCCAGAAATGACAATGGCGGCATACGGTATAGACCGGGTCTGTTCCAGCATATCCAGGCCGCTCATAAAAGGCATCCGCACATCGGTAATGACGATATCCGGTCTCATCTGACGAATTTTTTCTGCACCTTCTGCCCCATCTCCGGCCTCACCTATGATGACACAGCCTTCCGTTTCCCAGTCCATCAGATACATGAGTCCTTTACGGATAATCTCTTCATCTTCTACGAGCAGTACCTTATACATCGTCATAATGTGACACCTCTTCTTTTACCATCGGCAGGGACAGAAAAACGCGGAACCCCTGGGCATCTCCTTCAATGCGGATGCCTGCCGTCCTGCCATATCGGAGCCGCAATACGCGGTGCACGTTATACAGGCCGATATGGCTGGGTGCTACCACGTCCGATGTCAGCAGACGACGGAGAGATGCCATTTTTTCAGGGCTGATACCGGAACCATTGTCGATTACTGACAATACGAGCATATCTTCTTCTCTTTTTCCAGTAATGCTGATATGAATCGACCGTACATTTTCCAGTCCATGGACAATACTGTTTTCTACGACAGGCTGCAACAACAGCTTGGGAATCTGGCAATGATACAAATCCGGATCGATGACAACATCATAGGATAATCGTTCGCCGAAGCGCATCTTTTGAAGAGCCAGATAATCTTTTACGTACTGAAGATCCGTTTCCAGACTGACATCACCTTCACCGCGATGGATACTATAGCGCATCAGCCGGGCAAAGGAGACAGCCAGTTCCGATGCCTTTTTCGGATCAAACAGAATTTCATAGCGCAGCCCTTCCATGACATTGAAGGCGAAATGGGGATCCATCTGTCCCTCCAGATTCCGCACTTCCATGAGCCGTTTCCGTTCTGCCAGTTCTTTATTGCGTTCCATAAGACGATGGATTTCCCTCATCATACGGTTAAATTCCTGATAAATGACCTGAAATTCCTGCAGGCTCTGCTCTGGTTCCAACCGGTAATCGAGATTTCCATTTTTCCCTTCCCGCACAGCAACCAGCAGTCCATCCAATGGCTTCAATACTTTACGGGACAGTTTCCGCGCCACCAGAAATACAGCCAGACAGGCCGCTATGCCAATACATCCCAGGAAAAGAAGTACTGCCTGAAGCAGAGAATCCGTATGGGGAATAGCCGTAAACGCAATGACCTGAAGTTTATCGCCCCGGGCCGGCCGGCTGACATAATAACTGCGACCCTGAACAGTTTGTTTCCCTTCCATGGTCAGGGGCGTGCGCAATTTACCCATAGCATCTACAAACTGCGGGTTCGTTGAAAAAACGACGTGATCGAGGGTATCCATAATGACAATCTGCTCTGCCGGCCATGCGTCGGTCAGCTCCTGGAATCCTTCCTGCCGGAAAAAAAGGAAGATGTATCCTGCCGTTCCTGTTTCATCCCACACAGGCCTGAGAAGATAATACTGTTCCTGCTGACTATGTTGCAGCGGCAGTATCACCGGACCATAACGCAAATCCCTGACACCATCTGCCCCGGCCCGATGCAGCATGTCCTGTATATCCCGGTTCTCCATGACAAGCCCCAGATTATCCTGATACAGGCTGGTCATGACCGGTTTCCTTTTGCTGTCTAAAAGGAGGAAATCACCACGGACGACACCACTGTTCGTTATGTCATACAAGTGTTGTGCCAGCTCCTGATCGGCCTTTCCGTCCTGCAAGGCGCGGATGAGGACAGGATTCCTGCCCAGTTCATCCAACATAGCCACACAGCGGTTCCACTCCCGGCTGACGGCCTGTTCTGCCTCTGCTGCATGGGCATCCGTTCCATCTACAACGCGTACCTGATAAAAACAGACCAGAAAGGATACGAATAAACATATCAGGAACAGTATGAGCAGTGCCGCCCCTTTAGTAAAAACCTGTTGTAAGTACAGATGAAAACTGCGTGGTCTGCTCATACCGCCCCTCCTTAAAAGTTAAATCAGATACTGATATCACGCCGTCCCGTCAGCTTGAAGAAAATCAGCAGGGACAAGATGGAGGTCAGCGCCAGAATTGTAGCATATGCTGATGCATTGCCGTAATTACCGCGGATGACTTCGGTATAAATAGACACAGTCAGCGTCTGATTGGCTGTCGTATATAAAATAATGGAAGAACTGAGCTCACTGATGATGGTCACCCAGCTCATAATGGCCCCTGCCAGGACGCCGGGCATCATCATGGGAAGGGTAATCCGGCGGAATGTCGTCATGTCGGAAGCCCCCAGCGAAATAGCCGCTTCTTCTACATTTTTGCTGATCTGTCCCAGAGCTGCCACGCTGGAACGCACGGTGTAAGGCATACGCCGGATGGCAAAGGAAATAATCATGATCAGAGCCGTACCGCTTAAAACGATAGGCGGACTGTTGAAGGCAAACAGGAAGGAAATCCCCAGTACAGACCCGGGAATAATGAAGGGGAACATGGTCACCGTATCGAGGATGCTGTTGAGGAGATTCTTTTTCCGTACACTCAGATAGGCAATGATAACTCCCATGACCAGTACGATTGCAATAGCGACAATACCCAGGAAATAGGTGTTCCAGATGACCGTGTTATCTTTGGCGAACAACGTCGCTTCATAACTCTGGAGCGCATACCCGCCAGTAAAGACCTGACCGCCATTACTGCGCAGAAACGATGTATACACGACGACGAGCTGGGGCAGAATAGCCAGCCCTGTTACTATATACACGATACCATGAGCCATGATATTGCGCAACCCCGATGCTTTTTCAGCTACGATAGGCTTCAGTGCTGTCATCGTATAGGTACTGCGGTTCGCCAGATAGCGCTGGACAAAGAACATGACCACCGTCAGTACAATCATGATGACGCAGATAGCCGCAGCAAATCCATCATCACCGCCGACTTCTCCCATAAAGGACGTATACACCAGTACGGGCATGGTCTTGAATCCTTCACCGATCAGCATAGGTGTACCAAAATCGGCAAAGACCCGCATGAAGACGAGCATCGAACTGGATAACAGCGTCGGCAGCAGAAGAGGTACCAGGATCCGCCGCATCCGCGTGAAGCGGGAACAGCCCAGGCTTTCCGCCGCTTCATTCAGCGAATTATCGAAAGTCTTGAGCGATCCGGACAAAAAGATATAAATCAAAGGAAAGGACTGCAAGGTAAAGACGAGGACGATACCAGAAAATCCATAGACACCATTAAACGATGTATGAAACAGCTGGTTAAAAAACTGGGTGATGACACCGTTGCGCCCCAACAGCTGAATCCAGGCATAGGCTCCAATGAACGGCGGCGACAAATAGGAAATGACAATCAGGATATTGAGAAGGGCACTCCCCTTTATCTTGATACTCCGCATGAGATAAGCCATGGGAAGCCCCAGAAGAGCTGCCAGGATAGTAGAGACGACCGTGACTTCCATACTGTGAACCATGGTTTCCCAATAAAAAGGCTTGGTAAAGAACCGGGTAAAATAGGCCATCGTCGCACTGCCCGAAGCAGGGTCCACTACGCTCTTATATAATACGAGTATCAGAGGATATAAAACAAAAATGGCAAAAAAAGCAAAGAGCCAGAGACTGATTACGGTCCAGAATGAAATATGAGATCGTTTAGTTTGTGCCATTATGACCACCTTCTATCATCGTTTCTGCACTGTCGCTATGGAATACGTTGATACGGCCGCTCTTAAGCTGCAGACTCACGGCCGTCCCATCGGGAAGATAACTGCCTTCACCCTGGTACTGGATGACTTCCAGATTATTTCCATCATCCGATTTCATAAAATAGTGAGTAGCAATTCCCAGGAATACGCTGCTTTCGACGACTGCAGAAATTCCCCTTTCACCGGCCGGCACAATAGAAAATTCTTCCGGCCGTACGGATACGATGACGGACTCTCCATCTTTTGCCGACTCATCGAGATTATCCATGGTCACGTTATATCCATCTTTGAAATGCAGGGTATGGGCATTCCCGTCTTTTTGCAGCTTTGCATCGAGAAAATTGGACAGACCGATAAATCCGGCTACAAACGTATTGAACGGCCGTTTGTAAATATTCTGCGGCGTCCCGATCTGCTGAATAACACCATTATTCATGACAGCGATGCGATCTGATACAGCCAATGCTTCTTCCTGGTCGTGGGTTACATACACCGTCGTAATGTGGATATGACGCTGGATTTTCTTTATCGCATTCCGCATTTCTACCCGAAGTTTGGCATCCAGATTGGACAATGGTTCATCCATTAGGAGTACTTCCGGCTGAATGACGATAGCCCGCGCCAGGGCAACCCGCTGCTGCTGGCCGCCAGAAAGAGCCGCAGGCATACGGTCCTTTAAATGGTCAATTTTCACAATTTTCAGTATGTCGTCTACCCGTTTTTCTATATCGCCTTTCCCGGCCCCCCGCATCTGCAGTCCGAAAGCCACATTGTCCCGTACCGTCATATGGGGAAATATGGCATAGTTCTGAAACACCATGCCCATATTCCGTTTCTCTACAGGCACATCATTGATACGCTTCCCATTCAGCCGGATTTCCCCTTCTTCAATAGAGTTGAACCCGATAATCATACGCAGCAGCGTCGTCTTGCCACAGCCCGATGGTCCCAGCAGAGTAAAAAACTCCCCTGGCTTAACATGAAGAGACAATCCCTTTACTACCGTATTGTCCCCATAGCGCTTTACCACGTGATCAATATCAATGGATACGCTCATTTTCTCTTCCTCCCTATAAAAAATGCGGCAGGACCCGCTGCACTGATACTAAGTTTCCTGCCGCAAACTGATGCAAATACAATCATTTATCTGTTATTTTCGAGATGCTGGTTCCACATCGACACGATATCCTGTTTATGATCCGATACCCAACCTTCATCATAGTTGGGGAACAGATGAATCTGATCAATAGGCGTCATATACGAAGCCAGCTCGATATTTTTGCGAAGCGGCCGCACCGTCAGTTCCTTACCAGCCATTTCCTGAATCTTCTGTGAAATCATGTAATCGACAAATTTTTTAGCGTTTTCCGGATGTTTGCATCCTTTGATAATCTGCACCGATTCACCAGGGAAAATAGCTCCTTCTTTCGGGAATACGACTTTGACGGGAGCGCTGTTGCGGACATAGGTAGCTGCCGGGTCTTCCCAAGTGAGGCCTACCGTATATTCCCCATCGGCAACGCCTTTGTGGACAGCGCCGGAACTGTTCAGCATCTTGCCATCGAGATTCTGAATGAATTTATCCACATATTCCCATGCTTCCGGACTCATAGGATCACCATTTTTTCCTTTGGCATAGAGCATAGCCATGAGAGACTGGAATGCCGAACTGGAATTAGCCGGGTCGCCAAAGGCGATCTTACCCTTTAATGCCGGATTCAGCAGGTCATCAAAGGTCTCGATTTTCGTGTCACCAGCCAGATTCGTGTTGACGATAAGGACGGTAGGATCAGCAAAAGCTGGTGTGAAATATCCCGTCTTATTGCGGAACGCTTCCATCATATTTTTATCTTCCGGCGACACATATTCCATGAATAAGTCTTTCTGGGATTCCAGCATCGTCTGATCTGCTGCCCAGAGGATATCGCCCTGTGGATTGCCCTTTTCTGACGAAACGCGTTTTAATAACGGTCCCGTACCGGCCACGACGACATTGACTTTGATTCCCGTATCTTTTTCAAAATTAGGAATGACCAGATTGTTCAGGCTTTCGCTACGGGCCGTATACACCGTAAGCACCTTATCATCACTGCCAGATGCACTCTTCTGACCACCTCCGCAGCCAGCCAATGAAACCAGTGTCGCCGCTGCAATCGCCAAGGTAATGATTCGTTTTGTGATTTGTTTCATCTTTCTGCTCCTTTCGCTTTACCAAATTCCGAAACACGTATTGCGCACTTTTATTGTACTGTATTCATATATATTGTCTATCCGGTAAAAGATAAAAAACATCTAATTTTCTTAAT
>NZ_ONTA01000290.1:0-3831 GCF_900320625.1 Megasphaera sp. DJF_B143 | reverse complement strand
TTATGGCCGTATCGTCAATCTTTCCTCCGTATCGGCCAAGCGCGGTGGCGGCATCTTCGGCGGCGCTCATTATTCGGCAGCTAAAGCGGCAGTTCTCGGTTTCTCCAAGAACCTGGCCCGTGAAATTTCTCCCTATGGTGTCACCGTCAATAGCGTAACGCCGGGCCTGATCAATACAGAAATCTGGAAATCCCTGCCGAAAGACGAAGCCCAGAAAGTTATCGACAATATTCCTATGGGCCGTCCGGGTGAACCGCAGGAAGTCGCTGATACGGTCGTATTCCTCGCTTCTAAAGAAGCATCGTACATTACAGGCGAAGAAATCGATATCAACGGCGGTCAGCACATGGACTAAAAGTGGATATAACGAGCGGCAGAAAGCAGGCAGGCTTCCTGCCGCCCTTTTCTACGAAAGGTGGGATGGGATATGCGAGCAGGATTTATAGAAAAACCGATGAAAGCCTACTTTATCAATGACGCACCGGAGCCTCAGTTGGAACGGGATACGGATGTCAAAATCCAGGTCCGGGCGACGGGCATCTGCGGTTCTGAAGTACATGCTTATCATGGGAAGCATCCCTGGCGGGTGCCACCCGTCGTATCAGGCCACGAATTTTCCGGGGTCGTCGTCGAAACGGGCAGCGCCGTAACGACGTGCCGGCCCGGTGACAGGGTGACGGCCGAACCACAATATGGCTGTGGCCATTGTTATTTATGCCAGAGCGGGCGGTATAATCTGTGCCCGGAAAAGAAGATACTCGGCGCTTCCGGATGGAGCGGATCGTTTGGCGAGTACGTCGTTCTGCCCCAGCAATGCATCGTACCGTTGCCGGACGCCGTATCCTTTGCCGAAGGGGCGCTCATTGAACCACTGGCGGTCGGCATGCATGCCGTACGGGCGCATCATATACAGGAGACGACAAAGGTGGCCGTCATCGGCTGTGGTACGATAGGACTGGGTGTCGTTCTCAGCGCGGCTTGTTTTCATCCGGCGACCCTTTTTGGCATCGACGTCATCGATTTTAATTTGGAAAAAGCCCGCTCCATGGGAGCTGTTGCTGCGTTTAACAGCACGCGCGATGATGTCGTCAAAGAAATTATGGAACGGACCGATGGTAAGGGCGTCGATATCACCTTCCTGGCCTTCGGTAATGATGCCTGCGTCCGTCAGGCGGCGGAAATTACCCGTCCGGGCGGCACGATTTCGGAAATCGCCATCATGGGTAAGGATATAAAGGCTTCGTTTGACCTTATCCAGGTGAAAGAGCTGCATGTGGACGGGTCCAATATGTATGTCCGTAGTGACTATGAAGCTGTATTGGCAGAAATTGCGGCAGGCAATATGAAGCCCTCAGGATTTATTACAAAACGCTTCCCCATTACCCAGTTTGGTGAAGCCCTGGAATTTACGGATAAGCGGCCGGAACCGGTCGTAAAGACACTTCTGGAATTTTAGATCGTGAAACAGCGTAAGGATGTGACGCCTATGATAAAGAAAATCGGAATATTGACCAGCGGCGGGGATGCACCGGGGATGAACGCTGCCATCCGCGGCGTTACCCGTTACGCTATGTATAAAGGACTGACTGTAGAAGGCATATTGCGGGGATATGACGGATTGATCCATGGAGACAGCACTGCCCTGACACGCCGTTCTGTCGGCGGAATCATTCATCGCGGAGGTACACTCTTAAAGACGGCCCGTTCGGAAGAATTCCGGACAGAAGGAGGCCGGAAAAAGGCCTATGAATGGCTGCAGAAGAACCACATTGACGCATTAGTCGTCATTGGCGGCGATGAATCTATGAAAGGGGCAGAAAAACTGAGTGCATTGGGCATACCGACGATAACGATTCCCGGAACGATTGACAATGATATGCCTGGCACAGAATATACGTTGGGCTATGATACGGCTGTCAATACCGTACTGGAAGCAGTGAACCGCATCCGCGATACGGCGTCTTCCCATGACCGGGTAGCTATTGTAGAAGTTATGGGGCGTCACGCCGGGTTCATCGCCCTCGAATCGGGCATGGCCTGCGGGGCAGAAATCGTTCTGGTACCGGAAAAGAAAGTCACACTGAAAGAAGTGGCCGACCATCTCGTGGAATCTCATAAACAGTGGAAAATGAGCAGTATTGTCATCGTTGCCGAAGGTGCCGTCAGTGGATGTGACGTGCTGACCTACATGAAACAGCATCATCCGGAAATGAATCCCAGCCTGACCGTACTAGGATATCTCCAGCGCGGTGGTGCCCCTTCGGCAAGAGATGCCAAAATGGCGGGGCTGTTTGCCCAGAAGGCCGTCGATTACCTTCTTTCCGGTGGAAAAGATGCTGTCATTGGCTCTATTCACGATAAGATTGTGGCAACGCCTTATACCGAGGTAGATAAATATAAGTTTACCATTGATGAAAACGAATATGACTTAGTACATGCGTTAGGCACGTAAATTCCCCTCTTCTGTAGAAGAAGGAACTGTATCTCCCCATGCAGTTTCTTCTTCTTTTTTTTTGTACTTTCCCATATAATAAGAGATATAGAACAGGAGGCGGTATAGATGCTTGAACTCGTAACAGCTGACAAGCTGCAGCTGGATATTTTTTCTGTTTTTGGTACGAATAACGGACTTCTCATGGCAGGAGACAAAAACGATGCACGGGTCATGACGATTGGCTGGGCCAATCCGGGGCGGACCTGGAATATTCCTACGTGCATCGTCTATGTACGGCCGGAACGGTATACGTATGAGTATATGGAGCGGTTTGATTATTTTACCGTATCGGTGCTGCCGATGGCTCTTCATGACAAGGTCATATACTGTGGTATCCACAGTGGACGCGATACGGATAAAATCAAAAATTGTGGATTCCCTTTGCAGTATGGGATGGGGGATGCCCCGTTCATTGCCAGTGCAGACTGGACCCTGGTCTGCAAGAAACTGTACGTGCAGGACCTGTCGCCAAAGGGAGTGACCGATTCCCGCGTCCTTCGCTCCTATACGCGGGAAGGCTGGCATCGCATGTACATAGGTCAGGTAGTAGAAGCGTATCATCAGAAAGCCGAATGACCGCAAACTAAGATGTTCCTATTATATTAACTTATCAGAGGTGATACCTATGAAATTAACCATTCTTATTGATAATTACACCATCAGCGGGGGCTGCTACGGCGCAGAATCCGGCTTTTCTGCCTGGTTTGAAGACCGGGATAAGAAAGTCCTCCTCGATGCCGGCCGCTCAGACATGTTCATGAAAAATGCCTGGCGCCGCGGTATTGACTGCCTCCAGGCCGATGCTGTCGTTTTATCCCATGGTCACTATGACCATACGTGGGGCCTCCTGCCGCTGGTACAGGCACATATTGAAGCGACGTATGAAAAACGCCCCCGCATAGCAGCGCCTGTGTACGCCCATCCTGATACTTTTCTGCCCAAGGAAGCAGGGGGCAAAAATATCGGTTCCATCCTGGACGAAGCTTCGCTCCATGCCATCCTGCCGGTCCATACAACAAAAGAACCGGTCTGGCTGACAGACCGGCTAGTATTCCTCAGTGAAATTGAACGGACCAATGATTTTGAAGCGAAAAAGCCTTTAGGTCATACGCTGCGCAACGGCGTATGGGAAGACGATTATTTGTATGATGACTCGGCCATGGTCTATTGTTCCGATAAGGGCCTGGTCATTGTAACGCCCTGCGCCCATGCCGGCGTCTGCAATACCATTGCCTATGCGAAAAAAGTATGCCATACCGATACGGTGTATGCTGTTATTGGCGGATTCCATCTTTTGCGGGACAATCCGGACGTCATGCGAAAAACACTGGATTTCA
>NZ_ONTA01000005.1:0-17337 GCF_900320625.1 Megasphaera sp. DJF_B143 | reverse complement strand
TGTGATTCGGCAACGCTCACTCCGGATCAGAGTATCGATATGGATATGATGCGTGGCGAAGAAGTAGAAGCGGCCGGTCTATTGGCACAAGCGGCTCCTGAGGGAAAAGCCGTATTCGTCCTGCCGGGCTCACATAATAAATATGTTATGATTGATGAACAGCAGCGTATACAGGGATGCCTGACAACGTTATATGGCGAACTGCTTCATTCCCTGACATTTGATACCATACTGGCCGATACACTGAACCGGTCATTTGCATCAGAATTTCTGGCAGGACCATTCCGGAAGGGCGTCAGTGATTATTATCAGATGGGACTTTTACATGGTGCTTTTATGACGCGGATCCTTGGGATGTTCTGTCATTATACGGCACAGGAAGCGCAGAATTATCTCCTTGGGCTGCTCATGGCGGATGATATGACGGCACTGAAGAGAAGCCGGATTTTTGCCGGATTGGAAAAAGCCATCTTTGTCGTAGCCGGTAATACGGTCATGCAAAAAGCCTACGAGGCAATCCTGAAAAAAGATGGTTATCAGGTCGTGCTGGCCGCAGAAGAACAGCAACAGGCCTTATCTGGCCGGGGCGCCCTTTATCTGGCTGGTTTGCGCGGACTGCTTTAAGGGAAAGGAGAATGGACATGAGTTTATTGCAAGACATGCTGGATGCTAAAATTATTTCTATTATCCGCGGCGTTGCCAGTCAGGATATTGTGCCAGCTGTAGAAGCTCTGCAGCACGGGGGCGTGCGCTTTGTCGAAGTGACCTACCGGCCTGGTGATGAAGAAGCCTGCAAGGATACGCTGCGGAGTATTGCTATCCTGCAAAAACAGTTTGGCGGCCGGATGCATATTGGTGCCGGTACCGTCCTTTCTGTAGAGCAGGTAGAAGATGCGGCACAGGCCGGAGCCGAATTCATCATTTCACCGAATACGAATACGGATGTCATCCGGTATACTAAGCAGAAAGGCCTGATTTCACTGCCTGGAGCTTATACGCCGACAGAAGCCGAAACGGCCTGGGAAGCCGGGGCAGATATTGTCAAAATTTTCCCGGCCGGTAATCTGGGACCTTCGTATTTCAAAGCCGTCAAAGCGTCTTTATCCCAATTGCGCTTATCGGCTGTTGGCGGCGTATCGGAACATAATATTGGAGATTTTCTGGCGGCTGGCGTAGATTCCTTTGGTATTGGCAGCAATCTGGTCAGTGTTGACCGGGTGCGCCGCAGAGATTTTGACGAAATTGAGAAAGCTGCCGCCTTTTATACAAATGCTGTGCGATAAGGAGGAAATAGACATGAGTTATATGGATATGTTTTCCCTGAAAGGAAAAGTCGCTCTCGTTACTGGCGGGTCATATGGCATAGGGTTTGCCATTGCCAGAGCCTATGCCCGGGCTGGAGCCCGCATCGCCTTTAATTGCCGCAGCCAGGAACATCTGGACATGGCCATGACTGCCTATGAAAAAGAAGGAATTGAGGCCCAAGGGTATATTTGTGACGTGACAGATACAGAGAAAGTCCGGGATATGGTAGCAGATATTGACGCCAGCCTGGGGACCATTGATATCCTCGTCAATAATGCCGGCATCATCAAGCGGATTCCTATGTGTGATATGGATGAAGCTGATTTCCGCCAGGTCATCGATATCGACCTCGTCGCACCGTTCATCGTATCCAAAGCGGTTATCCCCGGCATGATTGCCAAAGGTGAAGGAAAAATCATCAATATCTGCTCTATGATGAGCGAACTGGGCCGGGAAACGGTATCGGCTTATGCGGCTGCCAAAGGCGGTCTCAAGATGCTGACCCGTAATATCTGTTCGGAATTTGGCGGAGCCAATATCCAGTGCAACGGCATTGGCCCGGGATATATTGCAACGCCCCAGACTGCCCCGCTCCGGCAGCGGCAGTCTGATGGTTCCCGTCACCCTTTTGATGCCTTCATTGTTTCCAAGACGCCGGCAGGCCGGTGGGGGACTACGGAAGATTTGGAAGGACCGGCTATTTTCCTGGCCTCGCATGCTTCCGACTTTGTAAATGGGCATATTCTTTATGTTGATGGGGGAATCCTTGCCTATATTGGCAAACAGCCATAAGGTGTGGCTGCATAGAAAAACGAGGATGTGACAAAATGATTTTGACAGAGCATTTTGTTACATCCCCGGTATATAAAGGCTAAGAGAGTGAGACACGTTTAAAATGAAGTGTTTCACTCTTTTTTTGTCTGGAAGCTTTCCCGTTCTACAAGGATAGCACTGAATTCTGTGCGGACAGGGACAGGCTGATCCTGTCCGGAGAGAAGCTGGGTCATGGACTGGACGGCGCTGGCACACAGGCTGTCCAGCCTGTTGTCGATACTGCTCAGGGTAGGAGTGGCGCAGGTGGCAAGGATGGAATTGTTCCAGCCGATGACTGGTACATACCGGCCGTTTTCCAGGGCAGCTCTTTGTGCTCCGACGGCAAGAATGTCTTCTGATGTGACAATCGCATCGAAAGGAACATTGCGGGAGACAAGGTTTTCAATCGCTTTTTCAGCACCTTCCAGGTTGAGAGAAACTTGCTGGATGAGTGCCGGATTTTCTTTTATGCCCAGTTCTTTCAATCCCTGACGCAGGCCCTGCAGTTTATGACGGCCGCTGTAGGTGCGGACATCGTACAGATAGGCGATGTGCCGGCAGTGTTGTCTGGCAAGCGTGTGGACAAGACGCCGCATGCCTTCTGCTTCGTTACAAACGATGCTATAAATGCCAGGCTGGTGGTAATCGCAGTTGATGGTGAGAACCGGAATTTTGCCGGCAGCTGCAGTAAGGGCTGCAATATCAGGCTCTGAAGAAAAGACGGTGCCTACTGTAATCAGGCCGTCGACATGCTTATTGACCAGACCGGTGATATATGGGCTGTTATGACCTGTATTGGGGCCTGTGCAGGAGAGCATGATATCGAAGTGGTGCTGCCTCATTCCGTCTTCGATGAGGGATACGGCACGGGCAAAAAAAGCATCGGTCAGACTGGTACAGAGAACACCGACGATTTTCATAGAGTCCAGACCCAGACCGCGGGCAAACGGATTAGGTGTATAACCCATGTCCTTTATGGCATCCAGCACGATGCGGCGCGTTTTTTCGCTGACCCGGCTGTTGCCATTAAGGACCCGCGACACGGTGGCAATAGATACATGACATTTTTTTGCTATATCATAGATGGTTACGTTCATATCCGACATAGGAGAACCTCTCTATCATCATGAAAAATCCTATATTTACATTGAGTATAGCATAAAATGAGAAAGAGAGTAAATACATATCGTGAAAGTGGTTACACAAAAAATACAGAAGCATTGCATTATACTAACTAGATGGAAAATGCGTGCATGTATCATAAGAAATAAGCTTTGCTACCGGATTTTTCAGGATATAATTGATGAAAAAGTGATGTTTTGATGAGTTTAAGTTAATAAAAAACATAAATTATATCTATTTCGCATGAACATTGACAGACCGGTGGAGGCATGTTACATTTCTCTATGTAATAAATTATTGTAAGCGCTTACACAAAAATAGAGAGGGTGTGGCACGACGATGACAGAATTTATGACGGAAGATTTCCTGCTCCATTCCCGTACGGCGCGGCAGCTCTATCATGGATATGCCGAAACGGAACCTATTGTAGATTATCATTGTCATATTTCTCCCCGGGATATCGCTGAAAATCACCGCTTTTCCAGTATTACCGAAGCCTGGCTGGGTGGTGATCATTACAAATGGCGGCTCATGAGGGCCTGCGGGATACCTGAGCGGGATGTGACCGGTGAGGAAAGTGATTTAGAAAAATTCACAGCTTATGCGAAAGCGCTTTCTCGTGCGCCGGGCAATCCACTGTATCATTGGAGTCACCTGGAATTACGGCGCTATTTTGGCTGCCGGCAGGTATTATCAGAGCAGACGGCTCCGGATATCTTCCATCATTGTCAGGAAATACTGGAATGTGATGATAGTCTGCGCGTGCAGGGGCTTCTCCAAAAATCCCGGGTACGGGTCCTGTGCACGACAGACGATCCGGCTGATGATCTTCATTGGCATCAGGTGCTTCACGATAGCCAGTTCCATTCTGCCCGGGTCGTACCGGCGATGCGCCCTGACAGGCTGATGCACATTGAAGGAGATGATTTTTCTTCTTATGTGGAACAGCTGGGGGAATCGGCAGATATGACGATTCATACGTTTGCCGATATGTGCGATGCATTGAAGCGGCGGATGGATGTATTTGCTGAAATGGGCTGCCGGGCAGCCGACCACGCTCTGGATGAAGTCGTCTATCAGCCTGTGCCGGCGGCTTCGCTGGAACGTATTTTCCAAAAAGGACTGAGTCATAAAACTATCTCTTCAGATGAACGGGAACAGTATCTTACAGGCCTTCTCCTATTCCTGGCTGGTGAATACCGGCACCGGGGATGGGTCATGGAACTCCATATGGGGGCTCTTCGCAACGTCTATACCGATATGTACCGGCGTTTCGGGGCTGATACCGGGTACGATGCGATTGGCCGGTGCTGCAATATTGAAAAATTAGCCCGCTTCCTGGATCACCTGGAACGGGAAGGCAGTTTGCCGAAGACTATTTTATTTTCAGCGTCACCGTATGATTTGATGGCTCTTACGGTTCTGGGAACATCTTTTCCCAAAGAAGGGATTGCGTCCCGTATCCAGCCGGGCGTTCCCTGGTGGTTCAACGATACGAAACAGGGGCTCCTCGACTATCTGACGATTGTATCGGAAGAAACCGTATTAGGTAATATGGTGGGGATGCTGACCGATTCCCGGTCGTTCTTATCGTATCCGCGTCATGAGTATTTCCGGCGTATTCTTTGTGACTGGCTGGGGAATCTAGTGGAATGCGGGGAATTTCCTGATGACGAAGCACAGCTGGCGTCGCTCATCCACCGGCTCTGTTATGGAAATGCCATATCGTTTTTCCAGTTTCCCTGTCAGTAAGGGGTTGCTTTTGCCTGTTATACTTTTACTATTTTAGTTTTAGTATTTATTTATCATTATTATGCAGACGGACAAGAAAAATGACAGGCTTGTCCAAAGGAGGTTATTATGGAACACTGGTTACCTGTGCTATGGGTAGTCGTAGCCATTGCTATGCTGTTGTTCCTGACCGTAAAGGTCAAGCTGCACAGCATGATTACGTTGCTCTTAATGGCTATTTTTGTTGCGTTTATGGAAGGGATGGATGCCGGTACACTGGTCAAGACGATCAGTAAAGGGGCCGGCAGTACGCTTGGCGGCGTCGGCCTTATCGTCGTCCTGGGGGCAGCTCTGGGCCAGCTCATGACCGACTGCGGGGCGTCCAAAAAAATTGCCGATACCATCGTCAAGCATTGTGGTGTCCGCACGTTGAAATGGGGCGTCCTTATCGTTGGTGTCATCTTTGGTATTTCCATGTTCTTTGAAGTGGCTTTTATGGTCGTAGTGCCGCTGGTCGTCAGTATTGCCAAGGAAGCCAAGGTTCCATATATGTTCCTGATTATTCCGGTTCTGGCAGCAGTTGCCCAGGCACACAGCATTTTCCCACCTCAACCGGGCCCGGTTGCCCTGGTGGACGCCTTTGGTGCTGACAGCGGCATGGTCTATCTTCTGGGACTGGTCGTCGTTATTCCGTCTATTATCTGTGCTGGTATTGTTTTACCAAAATTCCTCAAGGGAATCGACACCTATGCAGAACCTAAACTGGGGAATCTCAGCGAAGTGGCTGTCGGCCAATACAAGCTGCCACCGTTTCTGGTCTGCCTGATTATTCCCCTCCTGCCAGCTATTTTTATGATTGGCAATACGATCGTCGAAGCTACGGCTGGCAAGGGAACGGCCCTTGCTACGGCTTTTGGCTTCTTTGGCAGCCCGAATGTCAGCCTGCTTACGGCAGTTCTGGTCGCTATTTATGTATTCGGTATCCGTGCAGGCCGCACGGTAGATGAAACGTCTACGTCTATTACTAATGCAATCAAAGGTATTTCTACGGTGGTCCTCATCATTGGTGCCGGCGGCGTATTCAAACAGGTCATTGTCGATGCCGGTGTTGGACAGCATATTGCTGCCGCTGTTACAGGACTTTCTATTTCCCCGCTTATCCTGGCCTGGATCATTACGGTCATTATCCGCTGGGCTACAGGGCAGGGCGCCGTTTCAGCCATTACTGCAGCCGGCATTGTAGCTCCACTGATCCCCGTATTCCATGTGGATCCGACGCTGCTCATGCTGGCTACGGCT
Organism: Megasphaera sp. DJF_B143; assembly: GCF_900320625.1. Classification (NCBI taxonomy): domain Bacteria; kingdom Bacillati; phylum Bacillota; class Negativicutes; order Veillonellales; family Veillonellaceae; genus Megasphaera; species Megasphaera sp. DJF_B143. The sequence continues at coordinate 11,067 of NZ_ONTA01000005.1, read as the reverse complement.
GCGGGCAGCAATACCATTACGATGCCGAATGATGCAGCGTTCTGGATGATGAAAGAAACATTCAATCTTTCTATGGGACAGACATTCAAAACCTGGGGGCTCCTGGAACTTACCAACTCCGTCGTTGGTCTGGCAATTGTCCTCGTATTATCACTGGTCATTTGATGCAAAACACAAATCCGGATGCTGCCTGCCGGCGGTATCCGGGTTTTTCTCTTATCGGGAAGGAATGGTGAAGATGATGGAATCTATTAAATCCTGTTTTACCCATAGCCGGCATCCGGTCCGGGTCCTGCAATTCGGGGAAGGACGGTTTATGCGGGCGTTTGTCGATTATGCCATTGATGTAGCTAATGAAGAACAGGGCTTTGATGGCAATGTGGTAATTGTGACGCCGCGGGCTGCCAGACGGCCGGAATCGTTTGCCCGGCAGCAGAATCTCTATACAGTACGCCTCCAGGGAATGCAGAATGGCCGGAAAGTCGTATCCGACCGTGTCATCACCTGCATTGACGATGTCCTGTCCCCTATTGCTGATTATGATGCCTATATGGCGTTGGCCAGACTCGATACGCTTGCATATATAACGTCTAATACGACCGATGGGGGTATCGTTTTTTCTCCCCATGATAAGCTGGAAGACCGGCCGCCCCGGACATATCCGGCCAAGCTGACTCAGTTCCTTTATGCGCGGTATTGCTATTTTAATGGGGCAGAAGATAAGGGACTGGTCATTTTGCCGGTCGAATTAATTGATCATAATGGCCGGACCCTGCGTGCCTGTGTCAATCAGTATGCTGCACTCTGGAACCTGCCGTCTGCATTCTCACTGTGGCTCGACAAGGCCTGCCAGTTTACAGATACTCTCGTAGACCGTATTGTCACAGGATATCCTGACGAACAAACAGCACAGGCGGTTCAAAAAGAACTGGGCTACACGGATGAACTCCTGGATATAGCTGAACCTTTTGCGCTCTGGGCTATTGAAAGTCCGGGACTGGAAAGACGGCTGCCCTTTACTTCGACCTATTTTCAGGCAGTTTTCACGACGGATATTACGGTGTATAAGGAACGGAAAGTGCGAATCCTGAACGGAGCACATACGTCGATGGTCCTTGGCGCCTATCTGGCTGGTCTGGATTATGTAGGCCAGTGTATGGCAGACGAAGATATCCGCCTATCGCTGGAACAGACGGTCTATAACGAAATCCTTCCGACGGTTCCTATGAATCAGAATGATGTGCGGTCGTTTGCCAATGCTGTATTTGAACGGTTTGAAAATCCCTTTGTCCACCATGAACTTCTGGCGATTTCCCTTAATTCGACGGCAAAATGGAGAGCCCGCATTCTTCCATCTTTGAAAGACAGTCTGCGTGCTACGGGACAACTGCCGCAGTGGCTGACCTATTCTATGGCAGCTCTTCTGGCTTTTTACCGTTCGCAGGACAAAGGAAATGATTGTCTCATAGGACAACGCGGTGAAAACACGTATCCTATCCGTGACGATGCGGACCGGCTGGCATTTATTGCTTCTCATGCGGCACTTCCTGATGTAGCGTATGTTGCGGCAGTCCTGAAGCAGACGGACTGGTGGGGCGAAGATTTGACAGAGATTCCCGGCTTTTCTCAGGCTGTGACCGATCATCTGAGCCGTATAGATACGATTGGCGTCCGTGCTCATATCCGGGAAATGCTGAAAAAATAATTTTTCTTCCTAACAAAAATATAACATAAATTCTAGTATGTTAGAAAAATATTGGTTTTTGATGGCGGCAGGAGAATTGATGTTTCCCTGTCGCCATGGTAGTATAAATAGAGGAATTTATAGTAAAAATAAATAGTATATCCGTTATGAAGGAGGCTGTTAGGATGGGTAAAGTCCTGACCATCGGGGAAGCGATGGGGCTTCTCGTTGCAGAAAGTGAAGGTCCGCTGGACCAGGTGAAACATTTTGAACGCCATGTCTGCGGCGCGGAATTAAATTATATTGTCGGCATGGCACGCCTGGGGTTTGATGCCTATTATGTATCCCGTGTGGGAAACGATCCTTTTGGGACATGTATCTGCAATTTCCTCCGGGAAAATCATATTCATGATACGTACGTACAGGTCGATGATGCGTATATGACGGGGTTCCAGATGAAGGAGAAAGTATCCTGTGGTGATCCGAAAGTTGCCAATATCCGGCGTAATACGGCATTCACTCATTTGACTGCAGCGGATTTTGCCGGTATCGACTGGCAGGGCGTGCAGCTTCTGCACGTGACCGGAATTCCTCTGGCATTGTCCGATAATTGTCGTCAAGCCATCGCTTTTCTCATGGAAGAAGCTCATCAAAATGGCGTGCCCGTATCCTTTGATACGAATCTCCGGCCCATGCTCTGGCCGGATGAACAGACGATGTGTGATACGGTATGCAAGTTTTCGCTCAAAGCCGATATCGTACTGCCCGGCCTGAGTGAAGCACTGCGGATTACAGGACTTGCTGATGAAAAGTCTATCGGCCAGTTCTATCTTGATCATGGTGTAAAAACTGTTGCCATCAAACTTGGCGGCAGTGACGGTGTCTATGTCTGCACGGCAGAAGAAACACATTATGTGCCCAGCTATCACGTCGATCATATTGTCGATACCGTTGGGGCTGGTGATGGATTTGCCGCAGGATTTACAAGCGGCCTGCTGGACGAGTTATCTTTGTATGATGCGGCACGGCGTGGTGCGGCCATCGGTGCTCTGCAAATTCAGGTAGCCGGTGATAATGAAGGCCTTCCTACGCGCAGCCAGTTGCAGGAATTTCAGGAACGTGCGAAATAAGGAGGAAATAATATGATTAGTGAAAACATGAAAATGATGTTTGATATTGGACTTGTTCCACTCGTCGTCATTGACGATGCGGCAGATGCCGTTTCGTTTGGACAAGCCCTGGTCGATGGCGGAGTGCCCGTGGCTGAAGTTACATTCCGCACTGATGCCTGCCTTGATGCAATCCGGGCTATGCGCCAGCATGTGCCGGGACTCCTCGTCGGTGCCGGTACGGTGCACAACGTTGCCCAGGCCGATGCCGCTGTCAAAGCTGGTGCAGAGTTTATCGTTACACCGGCCTTTAATCCGGCTGTTACCCAGTGGTGTATCGACAATCACGTAGATATCGTTCCGGGTACGGTCAGCCCGGCCGATATCGAAGCGGCAAATGGCATGGGAATTGAAGTTTGCAAGTTCTTCCCGGCTGCTGCATATGGTGGCGTGAAGACGCTGAAGGCGCTGGCCGGTCCATTTCGTGATATGAAGTTCCTGCCTACGGGGGGAGTCAATCTCGAAAATATGACCGAATATCTTGACCTTTCCAATGTTGCCGCCGTCGGTGGCAGTTTCATGACACCGTCTGATATGGTCCGGAACAAAGACTGGGCTGGCATTACGGCGACCTGCCGTCAGGCTGTACATAATCTGCTGGGTTTTGAAATTTGTCATACAGGCATCCATTGTAAGACACAGGCGGAGGCAGAAGACGTAACGGATCGTCTGTGCGCACTTTTGGACCAGAAAAAAATCACTATTCCCGGGGTGTCTTATTTTGTCGGTACAGTTGTCGAAGTATGCTATCAGACTCTTCCTGGGGAAAAAGGACATATCGGGATTGACACGCGCGATATGGAACGGGCTATGGCATATTACAAACGCCGTGGCGTAGAATATGCTAATAACGGATTGTTTTATGATGAACAGGGACGGGTCCGCCTGGCATATTTCAAGGAATTGTATCATGGTTTTTCCGTTCATCTTCGCCGGAAGCCCGTGGCAAAATAATTGATTGTCTGTCAACAGAGAATAAAGAAGGCTGCTGCATAAAACGAATCTTTGTGCGGCGCCTTCTTTTTCTATTGGAATGGGTTTGACGGACCGGTCCGGGTAGGCTATAATGAATAATTAGAACACAATCCTATGAAGATAAGGAGCCGATTTCATGAATATTATTGACGAACTGACCTGGCGTGGAGCCATCAATCAGATGACAGAAGAAGAAAATCTCCGCAAATTGACTGATGAAAAGAAAATCTCTCTGTATTGCGGCGTCGATCCTACGGGCGATAGTCTCCATATAGGACATCTTATTCCTTTTATGATGCTGAAACGGTTTGCCCTTCAGGGGCATCATCCTTATATCGTCATCGGCGGCGGTACCGGTGCTATCGGTGATCCCAGCGGCCGTAAGACGGAACGCAAACTGCAGACCATGGAAAAAATCCATGACAATGCGGAAAAGTTGAAAGCACAGTTTACTCATCTTTTTGGCGATGATGAAAATATTACGTTCGTCAATAATTTCGATTGGCTTTCCCAGATCAGCCTCCTTGATTTCCTGCGTGATTATGGTAAGTTATTCCCTATTAATGTCATGCTTGCCAAGGAAGTCGTAGCCAGCCGTCTGGAAGCGGGCATCTCGTTTACGGAATTTACCTATCAGATTCTTCAGGCTGTCGATTATGAACACCTGTACAGCAAATATGACGTGCAGCTCCAGGTCGGCGGTGCTGACCAGTGGGGCAATATCACCGGCGGCATTGATATGATCCGCAAGATGCATGGCGGCAATACGCCGGTATATGCGCTGACGATTCCTCTCATGCTCAAATCGGATGGAACAAAATTTGGCAAGACCGCCGGTGGAGCTATCTGGCTGGATCCGGAAAAGACATCTCCCTTTGAATTCTATCAGTTCTGGCTCAATCAGGACGATGCCGATGTCGTTAAGTATCTCAAATACTTTACATTCCTCAGCAAGGAAGAAATCGATGCCTTGGCGGAAGCTGTTGAAAAGGAACCGGAAAAACGCCTGGCCCAGCGCCGTCTGGCAGAAGAAGTCACCCGGTTCGTACATAGTGAACAGGCTCTCAAAGAAGCACAGAACATCACAGAAGCCTTGTATCACGGCAGCATTGCTGACCTTACAGAACATGAACTGGAACAGGCCTTTGGTAAAATGCCGACCGTCGATGTGACGGATGAAGAAAAAGACGTGGTTAACTGGCTGGTCGATTCTACTATTTATTCGTCCAAACGGCAGGCCCGTGAAGATATCACTAATGGTGCTGTAACAATCAACGGTATCAAAGTGACCAGCCTTGACGAAATCGTACGGCCACATAAGAATTCCAATGGTAAATATGTCGTCGTCCGTAAAGGCAAGAAAAAATATACACTGGCTAAAATCAGTAAATAAATAAAAATTATATATTGACGGAAGCGACTCCATGTGCTATAATAACTCATTGCAAAATGTTCAATTTGCGAGTATGCTATTTGTGAGATACATGGAGGAACTGCTTCCGGTTAACAAAAATTAAGCAAGGTTCAATCTATTCTTGATATGGAGCCTTGCTTTTTTGTCGCTTTTCGCAAGTTTCACACACATTCATTGGTGATTTAGTTTTTATAAGGGGTGAAGTAACAGCATGTTCAAACCTGTACAAGTTGGGAAAAGGACCCGCTATACGTATGCGAAAATCAACGAAGTCTTGAAGATGCCGCATTTGCTGGATTTACAGATTAAATCCTACGAATGGTTTTTAGAAAAGGGGCTCAAAGACATATTCAGGGATATTTCGCCGATTGAAGACGCTGCGGGGAATTTATCCTTATCTTTTGAAGATTTTAAATTAGGGGAACCGAAGTACGATATCCGTGAATGCAAGGAACGGGATACGACCTATGCCGCACCGCTCCGCGTCCAGATCCGTCTCGTCAACCATGTGACCGGCGAAATCAAAGACCAGGAAGTATTCATGGGAGACTTCCCGCTGATTACTGATACAGGTACGTTTATTATTAACGGTGCAGAACGTGTTATAGTCAGCCAGCTCGTCCGCTCACCAGGTGTGTATTATGGCCGTGAAATCGACCCCATGGGTATCCGTCTGTACAATTCGACGGTTATCCCGAACCGCGGTGCCTGGATTGAACTGGAAACGGACGCCAATGATATCGTCTATGCCCGTATCGACCGCAACCGGAAAATCCCTGTGACGGTACTTATCCGTGCCCTTGGCTGGTCTACCAATGCGGATATTCTCGACCTTTTCTATGATGATAAGCGCCTCAAAGCCACTTTTGAAAAGGATACGACCGAATCACAGGATGAAGCCCTTGTAGAAATTTATAAAAAACTGCGTCCTGGTGAACCACCTACGGTAGAAAGCGCCCGCAATCTTTTTGAAGGACTCTTCTTTGATTCCCGCCGCTATGATATGGCCCGCGTAGGCCGCTATAAGGCTGGCAAGAAACTGGGATGGCAGCGCCGCCTGTTCGGACTGACTCTGCATGAACCGATTGTCAATCCGGAAACAGGGGAAGTCGTCATACCGGCAAAAACGGAAATTGGCGACGCTGAAGTACAGAAAATCAAGGAAAGCGGTGTATTTTCCGGAGACGGACTGGCCATCGCTTTTGTTGAAAAAGCGGATGGTTCTGTCTACAAGATTATCTGCAATAACAGCAACTTGCCATATGAACACCGCACGATTACGAAGGAAGACATTATTGCCAACATCGATTATCTCCTCAATCTGATGGATGGCTTTGGCAACGTCGATGATATTGACCATCTGGGCAACCGTCGCCTGCGCTGCGTCGGAGAATTACTGCAGAATCAGTTCCGCATCGGCCTGACCCGTATGGAACGGGTTGTCCGTGAACGTATGACTATCCAGGATTCGGAACAGATCACGCCGCAGGTATTAATCAATATCCGGCCTGTCGTAGCTGCTATTAAAGAATTCTTTGGTTCCAGCCAGTTATCCCAGTTCATGGACCAGACCAATCCTCTGGCCGAACTGACACATAAACGCCGTCTTAGTGCCCTTGGCCCTGGTGGTTTATCCCGTGAACGCGCCGGGTTTGAAGTCCGCGACGTTCATCATTCCCATTACGGCCGTATGTGTCCGGTAGAAACGCCTGAAGGTCCGAATATCGGTCTGATTTCTTCTCTGGCCTGCTTTGGCAAGGTCAATGAATTCGGCTTTATCGAAGCACCGTACCGCCGTGTGGATAAGGAAACCCACGTCGTTACCAACGATGTACACTACATCACGGCTGATGAAGAAGAACAATATATCATTGCCCAGGCTAACGAACCGCTGACAGAAGACGGTCATTTCGTACACGAACGTGTCGCCTGCCGTCATGGGGAAGATACCCGTGAATTCCGTGCTGAACGGGTCGATTTCATGGACGTATCACCTAAGGAAGTCGTATCTGTCGGTACCTCTATGATTCCATTCCTGGAAAACGACGATGCCAACCGTGCCCTCATGGGTGCTAACATGCAGCGTCAGGCTGTGCCTCTTCTCCGAACCCAGGCTCCGCTTGTCGGCACCGGCATGGAATATAAGGCGGCCTGCGACTCCGGCGTCTGCATCCTGGCTAAACATGCCGGCGTCATCAAACGTGTTACAGGTGATGAAATTATCGTCAGCACTGACAGCGGTACAGAAGATACATACCGCCTGATCAAGTTTGTCCGTTCCAACCAGAGTACATGTATCAACCAGCGTCCTCTTGTGTATAAAGGCGAACATGTGGAAGAAGGCCAGGTGCTGGCTGATGGCATGGCTACCGATGGTGGCGAACTGGCCCTCGGCTATAACATCCTCGTCGCATACATGCCTTGGGAAGGCTATAACTACGAAGATGCTGTCCTATTGAGTGAAGATTTACCGAAAAACGATTTATATACATCCATCCACATCGAAGAATACGAATGCGATGCCCGCGATACGAAACTGGGATCTGAAGAAATTACCCGCGAAATACCGAATGTCAGCGAAGACAGCACGAAGAACCTTGACGAAGACGGCATCATCATGGTCGGTGCCGACGTATTCCCCGGGGATGTCCTGGTAGGCAAGGTCACGCCAAAGGGGGAAACGGAACTGACTCCGGAAGAACGGCTCTTGCGCGCTATTTTCGGTGATAAAGAACGGGAAGTCCGTGATACATCGCTGCGTGTGCCTCATGGTGAATCCGGTAAAATTGTCGATGTCCGTATTTTCTCCCGTGAAAATAATGATGAACTGCCGCCGGGCGTCAACCGTCTCGTCCGTGTATACATTGCCCAGAAACGTAAAATTCATGAAGGAGATAAGATGTCCGGCCGTCATGGTAATAAAGGTGTCGTTTCCCGCGTTATGCGCCAGGAAGATATGCCGTTCCTGCCGGATGGTACACCGGTACAGATTGTGTTGAATCCGTTGGGCGTACCGTCCCGAATGAATATCGGTCAGGTATTGGAAACTCATCTGGGCTGGGCTATGCATGAACTGGGATTACAGATTAAAGCAATGGATCCGACACTGGAAAGCAAACTCCGGGCTGTTGGCTATGATTATGATAAATATGGCATGCCGAAACCGGATAAAGCCGGTATCCACATTGCTACGCCGGTATTTGATGGTGCCCATGCAGAAGATGTCTTTGAAGCTCTGAAATTGACCGGTCTTCCGGAAGATGGGAAATCCATCCTCTATGATGGCCGTACAGGGGAACCGATGGACCGCCGTGTCACGGTCGGGTACACATACTTCCTCAAACTGCATCACCTCGTCGATGATAAAATCCATGCCCGTTCGACCGGCCCGTACTCTCTGGTTACACAGCAGCCGCTCGGTGGTAAAGCCCAGTTCGGCGGCCAGCGTTTCGGGGAAATGGAAGTCTGGGCTCTTGAAGCCTATGGCGCTGCCTATACGCTGCAGGAAATGCTGACTGTCAAGTCCGACGATGTCGTCGGCCGTGTCAAGGCATATGAAAAGATTGTCAAAGGGGAAAATATTCCGGAACCGGGCGTTCCCGAATCGTTTAAAGTACTGCTGAAAGAATTGCAGGCTATTGGCCTGGATGTGCAGATTCTCAATGAAGACGGTGATGAAGTTGTCATCAAGGAATTGGATGATGATGACGATGTCGAACCGGAACAGAATGATGATCTGCGCCGTGTCATGGAAGGGGAACATGAAGGAGACGGAAACGCTCCGACCGAAGCTCCGGCTGATGATGCAGCCGATGTCAGTGATGATGAATATGTCAATGCTGGCGAAGAAGATGACATCATGAGTGGCATGACGTATGAAACCGTCCCGGGAGAAGATAGCGCGGATGATGAAACTAATGAAGATGAATAATAGTCACTATAGAGAAGGGAGCGGTATTTGTGCTGGATGTGAATGAATTTGATTCAATGCGGATTGGTCTGGCATCACCGGAAAAAATCCTGGAATGGTCTCATGGCGAAGTAAAGAAGCCGGAAACAATTAACTACCGTACGCTGAAACCGGAACGGGACGGACTGTTTTGCGAACGCATCTTTGGGCCGACCAAGGACTGGGAATGCCATTGCGGGAAATATAAACGTATTCGTTATAAAGGTGTTGTCTGCGACCGTTGCGGTGTTGAAGTAACCCGTGCCAAGGTCCGCCGCGAACGGATGGGCCATATCAAATTGGCTACACCCGTATCTCATATTTGGTATTTTAAAGGTATTCCGAGCCGTATGGGCCTGATTCTCGATATCTCGCCCCGCTCTCTGGAAAAAGTATTGTATTTTGCTTCTTTTATCGTTCTTGACCCCGGTGACACGCCGTTGGTTAAAAAACAATTGCTGACAGAAACGGAATACCGCCAGTATCAGGAAATGTATGGCGATAAATTCCGCGTCGGCATGGGGGCTGCTGCTGTCAAGGAGCTCCTTCAGGAACTGGATCTGGACCAGCTCGATAAGGATTTACGGGAAGAACTGCGTGACTCTTCTGGTCAGCGCCGTGTCCGTGCTATCCGCCGTCTGGAAGTAGTAGAAGCATTCCGCCATTCAGGAAATAAACCGGAATGGATGATCATGGATGTCATCCCGGTCATTCCGCCGGAACTGCGTCCAATGGTACAGCTGGATGGTGGCCGGTTTGCTACATCGGATCTGAATGATCTGTACCGCCGCGTCATCAACCGTAACAACCGTCTGAGCCGCCTGTTGGAACTGGGTGCGCCGGATATCATCGTCCGCAATGAAAAGCGTATGCTCCAGGAAGCCGTCGATGCGCTTATCGACAATGGCCGCCGTGGCCGACCGGTCACCGGCCCGGGCAACCGTCCTCTCAAATCTCTTTCCGACATGTTGAAGGGGAAACAGGGCCGTTTCCGTCAGAACCTCCTCGGCAAACGTGTTGACTATTCCGGCCGTTCCGTTATCGTTGTCGGTCCGGAACTGAAAATGCATCAGTGCGGTCTGCCGAAGGAAATGGCACTGGAACTGTTTAAGCCCTTCGTCATGAAGAAACTCGTTGAAAAGGGTATTGCTACTAATATCAAGAATGCCAAGAAAAAGGTCGAACGTGTCAGCAATGAAGTATGGGATGTCCTGGAAGATGTCATTAAGGAACATCCGGTTCTCCTCAACCGTGCCCCGACACTGCATCGTCTCGGCATCCAGGCTTTCGAACCGATCCTTTGGGAAGGCCGGGCTATCAAACTGCATCCGCTGGTCTGCACGGCATTCAATGCCGACTTCGATGGTGACCAGATGGCATGCCACCTGCCACTTTCGGTGGAAGCCCAGTCGGAAGCCCGTACACTCATGTTGTCGGCACACAATATCCTGGCTCCGAAAGATGGTAAACCGGTTGCCGTTCCGACACAGGATATGGTCCTTGGTGCCTACTATCTGACGCTGGTCAAACCGGCTGCCAAAGGTGAAGGTAAGATTTTCTCCAATTATGATGAAGTCATGCTGGCCTATGATGCCAAGGCAATCGATATCGAAGCGCTTATCAAAGTCCGTATCCCTGGCCATGGCCTGATTGAAACGACGGCTGGCAAGCTGTTATACAATTACCAGATTTATGAACCACTGCGCATGTTCCATACGGATAAAGTCATGGTTTTCACCAATCCGGAAGATGCCGTATTCGCTTATGAAAATGGTCTCATCGATACGACCCATTTCGTTAAAATCAAGGATAGCGAAGGCCGTATCCTCGACTATGGTTTTTCAGCCCTTAAAGAAAAATTCGGGGTCGATCTCCT